>JBFIJS010000072.1:0-10548 GCA_041600595.1 Saprospiraceae bacterium
ATGGCCCCGCCAACTACCGCCGAACGTGTCGGGGCAGCCCGGCAGCACCTGCGCCACTCCATCGACTGGAAAGGCCAGGTTTTGGGGATACTGGAAATGAGGCGGCACTATACCAACTATTTCCGGGGGTTCCCGCACATTAAAAAATACCGTTCAGAACTCGTAACCAACGATGACCCTGCCGTGCTGTTTGAAATTCTGGACCAGATTGAAGAAGCTTACAGTGAATTTGAACTGGCCTGAACGGAGCATTGTTGACAGGCAGCTGTTTTTCATCCAAAAATGAAATAGCGGGCATACAGGGATTTCGCCGATCATTTTTTTTCATCGTACTTATCAATTATTACCCACTGATTTGGTTTTTAATATCCAACCACACGAAAAAGAGATTTTTAATACCGTTGCTGCGGCAGCCAGAAAAATCAATGTTCCTGCCTACGTGGTAGGAGGATACGTCCGCGACCGCCTGCTGGATCGGCCGACCAAAGACATTGATATCGTCTGCGTCGGTGATGGCATCAACCTGGCCCATGCCGTGGCCTCTATGCTGTCGCCCCGGCCAAGAGTGACCGTTTACAGCCGGTTTGGTACGGCCATGTTGAAACACGATGACATGGAACTAGAATTTGTGGGAGCCCGCAAAGAAAGTTACCGGGCCGACAGCCGCAAACCAGATGTAGAATCAGGAACGCTGGAAGACGATCAGCTGCGTCGGGATTTTACGATCAATGCACTGGCCGTCAGCCTGAACGAGGCCGATTTTGGAACCATCATTGACCCATTCCAGGGCATGGAACACCTGGAAATGAAACTGATTAAAACCCCCACCGATCCGGGCCGTACTTTTTCTGACGATCCCCTCCGCATGATGCGGGCGGTTCGTTTCTCCACCCAGCTGGACTTCAGGATCGAGGATAAAACCCTGGAAGGGATCGCCCGGTACCGCAACCGCATCCACATCGTTTCCAAAGAACGTATTGCCACCGAACTCAATAAAATTGTGCTGGCAAAACAACCCTCCCGGGGATTCAATTTGCTATTCAAAACCGGCCTTTTGCACATCATCCTTCCGGAAATGGTAGCACTGTACGGGGTTCAATTCAAAAACGGCATTGGCCACAAAGACAACTTTTACCACACCCTGGAGGTTTTGGACAACCTCAGTGCCAATACCGATGATCTGTGGCTGCGCTGGGCGGCTATCATGCACGACATCGCCAAACCCCCGACCAAACGTTTTCACCCAAAAGAAGGTTGGACCTTTCACGGCCACGAAACGCTCGGAGCCGCCATGGTTCCCCGCATCTTCAAACGGCTCAAATTGCCCCTGGACCACAAAATGAAATTCGTGCAGAAAATGGTGCAATTGCATCTGCGCCCCATTGCCCTGACCAAAGAAGAAATCACTGACAGCGCAGTAAGACGCCTGTTGTTCGATGCCGGCGACGATATCGACTCGCTGATGTTGCTGGCACAGGCAGACATTACTTCCAAAAATGAAAAAAAGGTCAAACGGTATTTAAGAAATTACGAAACCCTCAAGGTCCGGCTGACCGAGGTCGAAGAAACTGATCGCCTCCGCAACTGGCAACCTCCCGTCAACGGCACCGACATCATGGAAACATTTGGTATCAACCCTTCCAAAAAAGTGGGGGTGATTAAAAATGCCCTTCGGGAAGCGATCCTGGACGGAGACGTCAAAAATTCTTTTGCCGAGGCTTACCAATTTGTTTTGGAAAAAGGAAAAGAACTGGGGTTGGAAGTGGTCCGACACCTGGAGGAAAGCATGGTTGAAGAAAAAGAAAAAACAGCACATGAAAACTAAATCACTCAGACAAGATAAAATAAATGTTATCACCCTGGGCTGCTCCAAAAATCTGGTGGACAGCGAGAACCTCATCACCCAGCTCCGGGCCAACGATTACGAAGTAGCCCACGACAGCAATGAGGAGGACGCCAACGTCGTCATCGTGAACACTTGCGGCTTCATTGATCTGGCCAAACAGGAAAGTATCGATACCATCCTGCAATATGCCGATGTGAAGTCGGAAGGCGGCATTGACAAATTGTACGTAACCGGTTGTTTGTCACATCGTTACAAAGACGAATTGGCACTTGAAATACCGGAAGTCGACGCCTGGTTTGGCACAATGGAGTTACCGGGTTTGTTGTCCAGGCTGAACGCTGATTACCAGCACGACCTGATCGGCGAGCGGATCATTATGACTCCGCCTCACTACGCCTACCTGAAGATATCTGAGGGCTGCAACCGTACCTGTTCGTTCTGTGCCATTCCACTGATGCGGGGCAAGCACGTTTCCCGAACCATAGAATCCCTGGTGGAAGAGGCCGGGAGCCTGGCAAAAAGAGGCGTGAAAGAACTTATGCTCATTGCTCAGGAATTGACCTACTACGGGTTGGATATTTACAAAAAAAGAGCCTTGCCGGAACTGCTGGAAGCACTGGCCAACGTGGAAGGAATAGAATGGATAAGACTTCATTATGCCTACCCAAGCAAGTTCCCAACAGAAATTTTTGACGTGATCGCGGCCCAGCCAAAGGTGTGTAACTACCTCGATATGCCACTCCAGCACGCCGCCAATGGCGTGCTGCAGCGCATGCGCCGCCAGATCACCCGCGAAGAAACCGAGGCCCTGGTGACATTAGCCCGGGAAAAAGTACCGGGCATAGCCATCCGAACCACGATGCTGGTCGGTTTTCCCGGAGAAACGGAGGCGGAATTTCAGGAACTCTGCGATTTTGTCGAGCGGATGGAATTTGACCGCCTGGGCGTTTTCCAGTATTCCCACGAAGAAAACACCAGCGCTTACGAACTACCCGATGATGTGCCGGAAGAAATTAAATCAGAGCGGGCCAACCGACTGATGGAAATACAACAGACAATTTCTTTTAAGAAAAACCAGGAAAAGGTCAACCAAACACTAAAAGTGCTGTTCGACCGGAAAGAAGGCGGGTACTTTGTTGGCCGCACGGAATTTGATTCCCCTGAAGTCGACAATGAAGTTTTGGTAGCTGCCGAGAATCAATATGTAAGGATTGGCGATTTCGCTGATATAAAAATCACGGCAGCCGAAGATTACGACCTTTTTGGCGAGGTTGTACAATGAAAGGGTGCCTCGAAAAAAATCATCCATCATGAATCAAGATACCTTTCTTGAAAAAATCAAAAGCCCCGTCAGGCAGGCCATCATCGTTTTTTTACTCGTATTCGGTTTCAACCTGCTCCTGTCTTTTTTCTCCTCTGCCGGCATGGAACTCGAACAACGCCTGCCCTGGACCGTGGCCGCTTCATTTATCCTGTTTTTCGCTATTTTCAACTCCATCATCAGTTTAATGACCGACAACATGGACCGATACTGGACGCGAAGCATTTTGAGTTATGTAGCGCTGGCGGGATCAGTAGCCTTGCTGGCCTGGGCTTTTTCATCCCTGACCATCAACGAAGCCGGCTCTTACAAGTGGATCTACATAGTCCTGACCTTTGGATATTTACTGTTCCTGTCGATGATCGGCTTTATGAGAAAGATCGTTGAATTTGCCCAGCGGGAAGAATGGAACCAGCCGCGGATTCGGAAAAAGAAGAGGAGATAAACGATTTTACTTTCTGAAAATCAATAACTTGGGTGAACATTCTCCATCCGCTGTTGCTATCGCCTGGCCCATCAATGTTTGCCGGGAATCATTTTCTCACAACATCAAACCGGCAACGATTAACAACCTACAAGCAAAAATCCCTACCTTCGGCAAAAAATTTCAGCATGGCTAAATTGTCGAGATGGTTATTTTTACTGGCTGTCGTTTCCTTTTTTTCCTGCGTGGATGGAACTACCACCCAAAATGGTAACACGCCAGGTACAACAACCCAGGATGATACCACGGGTACCGCGGATACACCAGATCCTGCCACCACTCCTGCCCCTGTCGTCCGCCCGGATTGCGAAATTCCGGGATCGGTGCTGGAGGAAAATGTCTTTTGGGCAAAAAACGAAAACCTGATCGTGACCATCGTTGCGACAGAAAAAACCAACGACCCCGACCTGGGGGAAAGTCACCGGGTGCTGGAAGTTTACAACCAGAGTTGCGAGCGAATTTTCCAAAACATACTGCCGGTTAATGTCAGCCCTGATTTCCCTTATTATCTGTCAGATATTACTTACAATAAAATCAGCCAGGTCATTGCTATCCGCGGTTTTGACAAAATTTACATTTTTGATTTAGCAACTAAACAATTGTCGAAACCCCTGAATCCCAGTTATTTAAATGAGCGGTACGCCGAGGATGCACAATCCGGTATGATCCAGCACATCGAACTTTGGGAGAACTACATGGTTGGTTACGCAACGGGGGAAGGAGCCTTTGTCTTCGACCTGAGCGATCCGATGAATGCCCAACCCTTTCTGCCGGCTGCCGAGCTGACCATTGAGAAAGGCACCAATTTCCATTCATTATTTTTCCTTCCATCAAAGGGTGGCTTTCACCAGGCCATTTTGCCCGATTTTGATCCCGATACGGGAGAGTTCACCGTTGCTCCCCTGTTTGACCAACCACTGAATATCGAAACGAATATCAACCGCAGTTTCAGAAACAATCGATTTCTGGTCATCAAGGAATTATTGGGTGGCAACGAAAGCCAGCCGATCGGCGTTGATATGCTGACTATGAAAAAATACGAGATCCCGGCTGATCTGGCTGCGAAAAAAGATACAGAGATCATCACCTGGATGAAACAACAACAATAATGAAGGTTACCATTTAAAAATCATTTTCTGCAGGAAAAGCTGTTGGCTCCTTTAACTTTCCATTTTATTCTTCGTTAATAAGCTACGACCGCTTCCCGTCCTTCCAACTTTTATCCAAAAGAAGTCGCCTTTAATAGAATTATTTCACCCAGCGGTGCGGGGCTTCTCTAATATTGTTTCACATTTTAAAATTACCGGATTATGAAAAATACCAACTCCGTCTTTACGACAGGTCTTTCATGGATGCTGTTGCTTTTCCTATGCAGCAATTTCGCCACCGAAGGCTTAGCCCAATCCAGATGGTCACTGCAAAAATGTATCAATTACGCCAGGGATAACAACCTGTCTCTTAAGCAGGCCAGCTACGGTGTGGAATTGGCTGCGCTAAATGACAAGCAAAATCGCCTCAACCGGCTGCCGACCATCAATGGCTCCAGTTCGGCGGGTTTTCAGTTTGGTCTGAACGTTGACCCTACGACCAACACTTTGAGAAACCAGCGCATCGGGTTCAATAGTTTTGGTGTCAACGGCAGTTTGCCGCTTTACAACGGTGGGCAGCTCAACAATTCCATCAAAAAAAGTGAGTTCGATCTGAAGGCCTCCGAGGCCGACGCACGTTTTGCTTTTAACAATATGGCCTTGAATATCGCCAATGCTTTTTTGCAGATTTTAATGGCGGAAGAGCAATTGGAAAACGCCCTGAAGCGTAAAACCCTCTCCGAACAGCAACTGGCACAAACCGATAAATTGATCGAGGCGGGCACGCTACCCGAAAACGACCGCCTGGATGTGCTGGCTCAGATCGCCCGGGACGAGCAAACCATCATCACTGCACAAAACCAGATTGACATCAACTACCTGAATCTCAAGGAATTCATGCAGCTGGATCCCAATGAAGAGATAGCGATTGAAAAGCCGGAGATCGATGTGCCGGTCAGTCCGGAAATCAGCAGCTTCAAAGCGACCTATGGCATAGCCGTCAATAATCAACCCCAGGTTATCAGGGACGAAATGAACTTAAAAAGTGCAGAAATGGATGTGGAACTGGCCAGAGGTGCCATGTTGCCTTCTTTGTTTATGTTTGCCGGCATTGATTCACGTTGGTCAAGTGCAGCTAAAATTGTGGATGAACTAATTCCGGTGATTGAAACCCAAACGGTCTTCATTGAAAACCTGCCTGTAGAAATAGGCTTCGAGGGATTCGACGCGACGTTGAAAAACAAGCCTTACGTGGATCAGATTAAGGACAATTTTGGTCAGAATGTCGGGGTCCAACTGAGAGTGCCGATCTACAACAATAACCAAAACACGATCAATGTGCAACGTGCCCGGGTCGGTATTTTGAATGCCAAATTGCAGTCTGATCTCACCAAACAACAACTCAAAGTAGACGTTCAAAATGCAATCGCCAGTGCCCGTGCAGCGTACCTCAGCTACGAGGCGGCCAGGAAAACGGTAGCAGCAACGACCGCTGCTTTTGAAAATGCAGAAAAACAATATGAACTGGGGGTAATCAACACCTTTCAGTACACGACCGCCAGAAACAATAAGGATATCGCCGAAATTGATCTGGTAGTAGCTAAATACGACTATATTTTCCGAACCAAGATCATCGACTTTTATCTGGGTAAGGAAATTAAAATAGACTGATGCTCCTGGGACAAAGGCCAGCAGCTGTGCCGGAGTCCCGCATCAACTTTTTATCATTCATTTTGTAAATAAAGCAATGGTCGAGTCAGATTTATTTTTCTCGCCACCGCTCGGTAAATAAGAACTCTTACTTATCCAATCTACTATCCATCATGGCACAGAAAAAAAACAGGACACTCATTTATGCAGGAATCGGCCTTCTGGTTGTTTTGATCGCACTGGCGGTCTATAAGGGCAAAAACAGAGAGAAAGGCGAAAAGGTACAAACCGAAATTGCCGCCCTGCGAAACATCACCGAAACGGTGGAGGCCAGCGGTAAGGTATTTCCCAAGACAGAGGTAAAGATCAGCTCCGATGTCTCGGGCGAAATAGTGGAATTGTACATCAATGAAGGCGACAGCGTTAAAACCGGACAAATTCTGGCCCGGGTAGACCCGGAAGCCTACAACTCACAGGTGGAACGGGCGGCGGCAGGTGTCAACAGTGCCAAAGCCTCTCTGGCCAACTCCTTTGCCCAGGTCGAAACGTTCAAAGCTCAAAAAGAACAGATTGAGGCTCAACTGACGAATGCCAGAGATGTGCACCGCCGCAACGAAAAACTCTTCAAAGAAGGGGTCATTTCGGAGCAGGACTTCGATTCTTCAAATTCAAATATGCTGGCCCTGGAGGCCAATCTGCGTGCCGCTGAAGCCAATATCCGATCAGCACAGGAAAGTGCAAAAGGGGCAGAATTTCAAATCAAAAGCGCCCAGGCCACGCTGAAGGAAATCAGTACCAGCCTGAAAAGAACAACCATTTATGCCACCATGGACGGCATCATTTCCAAGTTGAATGTGGAAAAAGGAGAAAGGGTCGTTGGGACAGCGATGATGACCGGTACGGAAATCATGCGTATTGCCGACTTAAACGAAATGGAAGTGCAGGTTGAAGTTACGGAAAATGATTTGCCACGCATTGCCATCGGGCAGCAGGTTGACATAGAAATCGATGCCTACATCGATCGAAAATTTAAAGGTACGGTGGCCGAGATTGCCCATACTGCCAATAATCTTATCGGCAATACCGGCACCACGGTCGTGCTGACAAGCGATCAGGTCACCAACTTTGTGGTCACCATTGACATTGACCCAGCCTCCTATTCTGATTTGATCAAACCACAGAAACCGTATCCTTTCCGGCCGGGGATGTCTGCCTCCGTATCCATCCTGACTAATACCGTTGAAAACGTAGTCAGTGTCCCCATCCAGTCCGTCAGTGCACGAGACCGGGCCGATCTGGAAAAAGACCAGGAGGAAGGCGCCGCAAAACAAGTGAATCAAAGCAGATCAAAGAACGAACTGGTGGAGATTGCCTTTGTGACCGTCGGGGGCAACAAGGTAGAAATCCGGGAAGTAAAAACGGGAATTCAGGATGATGATTACATCCAAATCCTATCCGGCATCAAAGATGGAGAAGAAGTAGTGACAGGGCCATATTCGGCTGTTTCCAGAAAACTGGAAGATGGTGATGATATCATCGTCGATAATGAGAAAAAGGACGAAAAAGAAAAAGACTGATGGAGATAGTCTGGCTTTAGCCATTCTCGCACGGAGTCGCCGTCAAGCTTGTATCCTGCTTTTTGCATTTCGTTAGACGAGGACTTCAACAGTTCAAAAATATCACAACGGTACTCTCTTTTCCAGTTTCAAAAAAAATGCAGCTACCCTCCCGGTAGTTGCATTTTTTTTGATCAATAATTCTATTTGCTGAAATGAACGCTCATATGGTGCAAAAACGCTTGGAAATAATCTGATAACTATTTGCTTTTCAGCTATTTATTCCCAGAAATAAATAACCTTTCGGCCGTAATTGATAGTCAGTTTCTGAGATTCAAAAAATGGAAAACCCAGTAGTCCGTCAACTTCATTATCTGCTAAATTCTTTAGGGAAGAAAGGTCGGAAAAAACATACTGCATGTTCGGATAGTGCTTATCGGCAACTGTTGTTTCCAGAATATTGGCGGCGAAGATTGTATTGGCGCCGGCACTCAGACCCACCACCGAGGCATTTTTGACGGGAACCATCAGCCTGGGAGCAATCTTATTTTTGAGGTTTAAATCGAGCAGGTTGGTTCCCGCACCGGTATCGAGCCCGAGGCGCAAGGGGACATCTCCAATATTCGCCTCGATAACAGGAATGTGTCCTTCCAGCTCAAAGGGTAATTCTGCGGTAAGTTTTCGTTTTTCAACCCCAACCTTGCCGTGAGGCACCAGCATGACGAGTCTGTTTTCGAAATCGAGCATCAGGTCAAAATCTGCAAAAAAATCATAGCCGATCAACCCTTTGATCGGTTTCTCCGTCATAAATTCCAAATGACTTATATCAAGACTGAGCGCCTTCATATTGAACTTCCGGACGCCGGCCCACGCGAAAGTATTGATTTGTTTCCACTCTCCAGCCAGACTACCTTGCAGTGTATTGGCCTGTAAACCAGCATCTTCAGCTGCCTTTTCATTTAAGATCATCATGGGAGAACCAGTGTCCAGGATAAAATTGGCAACCTTCCCGTCTATTTCAGCTTCCACTAAAATAATGCCCCTGACCAGTTCAAATTTGGTAAGTATTGATTTGTCTCGGGAGTTGTTTCCAGAAAAATCAAGTGTTTTGGAAAACGACGGCAGGGCACAAAAACAGGTGACGGCCCCCCAAAACGAGAGAAGGATACAAAGTAAGTGTTGTTTCATAGATGTTGTTTTTTAATTTAATGTATCAATAAAATCTTTCGACTTAACATTCTTGGTTGACAAAAAAAATACTTTCGGTCAACGCAGGAGTAGAACCCCATGGGGCTTAATATGAGAAAGAGACTTTACGGAGGGAAAATGAGATTTAGCCCGGCTTATTAACGGTGGACTATGGAGGAGGTAGACTATTGAGGCAGAGAACTCAGAGAACAACCCCGCTCATTAGCAAAACTTAATTAAGGCAAAATAGAAAATTTTATGCCAGCTTGGGACCTTCACTGATATTTTGAACTAAACTGCCGGTCAACGCTGACCATTTAAGAAGACCGGATGCCAAATGAAGCCGTACCGGACTTAATACTGTGTAATTTAAATTTTCTTTAATTTTTCTTTCATGCAAGTGGGCCGGAGAGTTCATCTCGTTTTGAGGCATCAGACTGCTCGGCCCAAAGGGATTTACGGGTGTTGCCAAAAGAACGACTTTTCTTGCTCCGCATTTTTTAAACATACTTAAATTACACAGTACTCAATGAAGCCGTACCGGACTTATTTGACCTTTACATTTCCCACCTTATTTTCTGGAGGTCCACGTGTTCATTGACCAACTCAACGGCACGTTTTGCTTTGCCTAACGTTTGCACGTTGATCTTGACCTCCATGTGGCTGATTTTTACGGCAGTTCCATACGTATCGAGTGCGGTCGTAATGACGGGAATATTGTATTTATCAATAAACTCCTGGTGTTCAAATTCTCCCAGATCTACCTGGTTTTTACCATCTCCCGTCAGGATAACGCCGGCCAAAGGAATGTTTTCGTATTTTTTTTCTGCGCAAATGCGGCGAACGGTTCCTAAAGAAACATTTAACCGGTTTTGGCTCACCACCAATAAAATGCCCTTTTGCTCATCAAAATCATGGGCACCCAACAGCGAGGCGGCTACTACATTTTCAACAATATTATTCAACCCTTTGGGATTAAACAGCACTTTGCCCCCAATGGAATGTCGAATCGCATCCAGCAGGGGATAGAGCAATGTTTTATCATAGGGCATGACTCCCAGCAGGGGGACGTTCCATTCCTGCAGCTTCAATCCCACATAATGGCGGACTTTTTCGATCTTATTGGGTAATACTTTATTAATGATCACGCCGGCAATCGGAACCCCCAGCTGCTGAAAGGGCGACAGGCACAAAAACACCCGGTCGATGGTGTATCCTATGCCGCCTTCGACGATGAGTATCACGGGGGCGTTGAGCTTCTTCGCCACGTGAGCGTTGGACAATCCGACGACACTGCCTACGCCCGGGTGTCCGGTACCTTCGTAAACGACCATTTCGTACTCATCCTCCAGTATTTCGGCAGCGTTCAGGATATTTTGTTCATAGTTAAATTTTTCGGGAGCGCTCAAAAATGC
>JBFIJS010000073.1:0-10506 GCA_041600595.1 Saprospiraceae bacterium
TACTTTCTATAAAAACATTTTTAGAAAACCCTATCAGTTATTGGCCGAAAAATATGGCGCTGAAGAAAAATGGATAGAAGTGAAAGCGGATGAGAAAATTATTGAAAAAAGAGTAGCGAAAAAAAGAGAATTCAGTGAAGCTGATTTTGAGGTTTACAAAAAAATAAAAGAAGACTACGAGCCGCTGGAAATGCCACACCTGATTTTATGGTCGGATCAGTTGTCAGTGGAAGAAATGGTGCAACAGGCTAAAGTGTTTCTGGAATAAATAGAAAGAATGGCCTGGCCTGCTGAAAACATGATGGTCCATTTCCGCCATTCAGATGCTGCCAAAAAAAATAATGTTATTGCGTGTAAAGAGAGACGCCGCTTCCCGTAATTACCTATTTTTGATTTTTTCGAAAAATAATGTGTAATCATAATGATTAAAATGACCAGCGAAAAAATCCACCAATTAATCGGCAGTAATTCTTTTTATAAAAATTACGGTACTGCTAAATTGGTCGAAACACATATTTCGTGGGTACTGCTGGCCGGGCATTTCGTTTTTAAAATAAAAAAGCCTCACCATTATTCTTTTCTCGATTTTTCTACCCTGGAACAAAGAAAGCATTTTTGTCAGCGAGAGCTGGATCTGAACCGGCGGCTGGCGGACTCCATGTATTTAAAGGTCGTTCCCATCACGGAACATAAAGGCGTTCCGGAAATAAATGGACAGGCCGGCGAGATCATTGATTATGCCGTCAAGATGAAGCGGATGGATGAGACCCGTCAGATGAATTTACTGCTGAAAAAAGGGGAGGTAACCCACATGCATTTGGATCAATTGGCGCAACAAATCGCTGCTTTTCATAAAAAGGCAAACCGAATAAAAGAAGCTCCGGATAAAAAATCCATGCAGGCAGATTTTGCGGATATCCTGTCTGTTGAAAAATTTATAATAAAAAATATCGGACGGTCACCGGGTAAAAAAATTTCGGAAGCAGTCCGTATGTCTGCCACTTTTTTAGATACCCACTTTGACCGTATACTGGAACGGCACCAACAAGGTTTGATGGTCGATGGGCATGGTGACCTGTATTCGCAAAATATATTCCTGCCTGAAACGGAAGCTCCCGTTATTTTTGATTGTATTGAATTCAGCGACCATCTGCGCGAGCTGGATGTACTCAACGAGTTGGGCTTTTTCTGCATGGATCTCGATTATTACGACCGGCGGGAATTGGCCACTTATTTTCTGGAAAAATACAATAAGGAAAACCCTTGTCTGTTTGGGCCGGCTGATGTGGCAATTTTCCGTTATTTTAAATTGTACCGGGCGAATGTGCGGGCAAAAGTTGGTGCATTAAAAGCGATACAAATGCAGGAAGGGAACCAATTGCAGCAGCAGCTGGACTTTGTGAAAGACTATCTGTCGCTGATGGAGGAGTATATGGTTTGAGGCGGGCCGTCTGCCAGCTATTGCATTAATTTAATGACACATCGGCATTTGCTGCATCATTTCCCAAAAGCTAAAACCTTCGGGCAAATCGAACCGGATACCCCGGTAAATCAATAATAAAGCGACCGCAGTGACAAAGACCGGGAATAATTTTTTCATGCCGTTTCTCCACTTTAAACCCGCCAATTGCCCCGTGACGGCCGTTAGTAACATTAACGGTAATGTCCCCAGTCCAAACAAGAGCATATAAAATGCGCTATCCATCAGGTCGCCCATGCTGACGGCTCCCACTACCGCCATATAAACCAGGCCGCAAGGCAAAAAGCCATTGATGATACCCGTGCGGAAAAGGGCAGGCGCCGACTTGCTTTTCAACAACTTGCCCAAGAGCACTTTGACGGACAAAAATGCCCTGCCCCAAAAAGGCGATTTTAATAAACGGTTTTCTACATTAATGGAAAAAATAACGATGACCAACAAGGAGATACCCAGAGCTATGGACAACCATTTTTGCATGCCGGCCAAAAAAAGACCTTCTCCCAACAGGCCAATTAATACGCCCAGAAAAACATAGGTGACAGTTCTTCCCAGGTTGTACAGCATTAATTTTAAAACCATGGTCACACGGCTTTCCGTTTGTACCGGCAAGGCCAATGCAATCGGCCCACACATGCCGACGCAGTGCAGACTGCCAAAAAGGCCCATGATAAAAGCAGTGTAAAGCATTTTTTTTAAGAAAAAATTCGTCTGTTTGGATGGTTGCTTCTGGTAAAAAAACGTTTTTATTACTGCTTTTTTTACCCTGTTTTTTCATCCTTCCAATACCTAAGCGGAAGGGATATTCAGCACTTTCTTATCAAAATAGGATCGACCTTCCGTTTCCCATTCTACTTCCAGTTTCCAGCGACCCGATAAAATATTATCGGTCGGACTGATCATTTTATTTTCTTCATTTAATTCAATCGTGAGGTGCCTGTCGAGTTTTTTATTGCTGGCCCGGTATAAGAGAATTTTTCCGGAAATCCCCTTTTTGTCTTTAGGAAAATCGAGAGATATGGCTTTGTCAAGGTTATTTAATTGGATAACCAGGCCTGCTTCCAGGCTTCGGCTGTTCTGGATTTGATCGTACCGGCTCTGGTAATTAATATCTTCTTCGTAATAATTTTCCACCACCAGACTATTGTCATATTGTGTGGATCGGTACACCTGGTAAAAAAGTGATGCGGCGAAAACACTGTAAAAAAGAAAAATACCTGTTCCCCAAGAGAATTTCATAAAAATAAATTTTAAATGGTCATTTTTTCAAGGTGATTTTCACCCATTTTAATGGCCAAAGTTATGGCGGGTCTGATTGAGCCCGGCGGTATTATGTCACCGCAAATAATGATTTTTGTCAGTTTTCCGGGAGGTGGGAAAAACTATTTACTCCGCAACATTGTAAACGACATCCTGCACATAAAACTTTCCATACACAAATGGCCCGTCGGGGTACTGCCAGGTGGCTTCTCCGTAGGTGCAAAGGTTGTATCCGTTGATATTTTTGTATTGGCTGGCAGGGGTAGAAAACCGGTATTTTTTCAACCCGTCGGGAGTGATGGCAGAACGGTCTTCGGAAATAAAGTTGATCAGTTGGCCCTCGTCGTTGAAATAAAGTGTGGCTTTTATAGAAGTTCCTTTATTGGTGAATATGGCCCGTGCGTGATGATCGTCGATGGCCTCCCAGGTTATTTTGGGGTCAATTAATGCGGCGGGCGCAAAAAGGCACAGGTCGTTAAAAAAGGTAACCGTTTCGGTTTTAAACATTTCCTCGTCAGCGGTGGTCTCCATGTTCACAACGGGTACCAGCGATAATAATTTGATATGCATGCCCGCGGTATTATTTTTATAACGGTGATAGCCGGCGGTGGGGAGTCCTTTAAAATTGGCCCGCATAAAAAACAGGCGGGCGGGGTCCTGGAAAAAATTATATTGCTCGGAGGTGAAACGAAAAAAATCTTTGCCTTTTTCCCGCATCTCGCCTTCGAACACAATTTTCACATTTTTTATTTTTGGTTTGCCAACCACGCCGGTGTGCCATAAATAATTTTGCACCGGTGCCGGCAAGCGGGCCAGGTCACTTTCCAGTATCATTTCCTGCGGACGATGCTGAATGGTGGCCAAAGTAGAGGCGACATCTTTCCGGTAAGTATTTTCAAAACGCAAGCTACTGTAACCAGCGATAACACCTGCCAGAATAATAGCGTTGGCAATGCTGCCAAATTTGGCGTCTTCCCAGAAATAAAAGATCAATAGCTGAGAAATAAAAACGGACAAAATACCAACGATCCACCACTGGCTGTTTTTTTGGTAAATAAGGTAGCAGGTAACAATAAAAAGAAGGAAGGCCAACAACCATAAAACGCCGAAAGGCTTCGAAACGGGAAGCGTGAGTTCTTTGATTTCTGCCAGTTCAAAAGCTTTGACAAATCCCATGAGGTGAATGGCGCCGTGGATGGCTGTCAGGATGGTTAGAATGGTTTTCATGGACGGTTTATTTTTTCTAACAGTATATCGTTGATTATCAGTTTTTTTATAAAAATGGGGGCGGTAAATTCAACTGGACCGCATTGCATTAAAAAGCTTTTAAGCTATGTCCTGTAAATACCGTGAATTCATGCTGTAGATCAGCAAAGCGATAAGGTTGTGTTTTTCGTCAGGGCTGTTTTATTGCAGTGGCCCAAAAAAGGAAGTGGACACCTCGTCCAGCAGCAGGTCGCCGGAGTATACCTCAATCTTGATTTTATTTTTCCGCCCTGATAATTCGGCGGTATTCATATCGATGAAAAATGCGCCTTCAGTCATTTCATTTCCCCGGGCGATGGGAGCATCTCCGACGAAACGGATTTGACCGCCTGAATCTTTTAGCCTGAAGGAAATCGGTAGCTCTTTGCTGGTTTTATTGAATACCTGAAAATTGTACAGATTGCTCACGTGTTGGTCGTCGATTTTCTGAAAAAGCATACCGGGAGTTCTCAGGATAACGGCTTCGACATCGGACCGGGAACCCAGGAAATAAAAATTGGCCGCCAGCAACACGACGAGTACCGCTGTGTACGCTTTTACCCGGGTGGTGAAGACCTGCCTCCTTTTTTCTACAATTCCGTTGTGGCTATCGTACCGGATCAGGCCCTTTTCCCGTCCAACTTTTTCCATGACTTCATCGCACGCATCCATGCAGGCGGTACAATTGACACATTCCAGCTGCACACCGTCCCGGATGTCAATGCCGGTGGGGCACACCTGTACGCAGAGGGTACAATCCACGCAGTCGCCCAACTTTGGTTCCGCCGTTTCTAACGTAGTCAGGTCGCTGGCCATCGTTTCCAAAACGGCTGTTTTTCCGGCGGGTTGGCTAATGGGTGAGCTGGTCTTTTTTGCTTTTCTGATTTTGCCCCGTGGTTCGCCCCGTTCAAAATCGTAGGAAACGAGGATGGTGTTTTTGTCGGTCAGCACGCCCTGCAAACGGCCATAGGGACAAATCGTCGTGCAGACCTGCTCCCGGAGCCTGGCAAATACTCCGTAAAAAGCACCCGTAAAAGCAACCATGGAAAGGAAACCTCCCATATTCTCCGATGGCGAGCTGGTCACGATCTCCGTTACCCGGTCCAGTCCGAGGATGTAGCTCAGAAAGGTGTGGGCGATCAGGATGGAAATGAAGATAAAGATCAGCTGCTTGCCCGCTTTTTTAAGGATTTTATCGGTAGTCCAGGGAGCGTTGTCAAGCCGCCGCTGGGCGTTGGCGTCTCCTTCTATCCAGTACTCTATTTTCCGGAAAACCATTTCCATGAAAATGGTTTGCGGACAAACCCAACCACAAAACAACCGGCCATAGATGACGGTAAATAAAATAATGAAGACAATAAACGTCAACATGGCGAAAACAAACAGGTGGAAATCCTGCGGGCTGAAATGGATGCCAAAAATGATAAAGTTGCGTTCGAGGACATTGAACAGCACCAACGGCTCGCCATTCATTTTGATAAATGGCAACCCAAACAATACGGCCAGCAGCCCCCAACTTACGTAAGTACGAACGTCATAAAACCACCCTTTAGGTTCTTTAGGATAAATCCATATCCGCTTGCCGTCCTTGTCTACCGTTGCTATTTTATCACGGTAGGCTTCGGTGTCTTGTATTTCTGGCGTATTATCCATTTTTGATTAAAGGGTTGTCCTGCGGTCCGCTAACGCTGTGCTGCCTTGGCCAACGGCCGGTCATTTTAAACTCAGTTCGTCTCCACTTTTTTCGTCTGCTTTCTCCTCCCATAAATCTCCCTGTGGCTCTTTGGCGTTGGGAGGGTTGGTGCCTTGCAGTGATAAAATATAACTGGCCACTTTTTGCATGTCAGAAGCACGGATCTGTGATTTCCAGGAAATCATTCCTTTTTCCGGCACGCCGTATTTAATGGTTGAAAAAACTTCTTTAATGCCTCCCCCGTGCAGCCAGTATTGGTCTGTCAGGTTGGGGCCGATGCTGTTGCCCTCGCCATAAAGCCCGTGGCAGGGGGTACATTTGGTTTGGAAAATACTTTCTCCGATACCGAGGTCTGTTGCATCGGTCAACATGACGACGGAGGTTTCGTCGACGGCATCCGATTGTTTGGCCAGATAGGCTTTCACCTCCTTCTGAGCTTCTTCCATAGCCAACTCATATTCTTGTGCTGAGCTGAGGCCATTGTCTGAGAAATGGTGGTAACCCAGATAGAAAACTCCAAAGGCGATGGTCACGTAAAACATGGCGACCCACCAGGGAGGCAGCACGTTGTCCAATTCCCGGATGCCATCGTAATCGTGGTCCATGAGGATGTCTTTCTCTTTTTCGATGGGTACCCTTTTTTCGGCCAATTGCAGGAATTTCTGCCACAAGGGTTTTTCATCCAGCAGTTTCACCTCTTCCAGTACCTCGACGCCATGCTCTTGCAACAACTTAATCTTCTGCACCTGCAACAGCATATTATTCATGTAAAACACGGCCATGAACGCACCAAATACGACCAGACCGGCCAGTATCAAAACGATGTTTTCCAGCATCCAGGTCAAAGCGGTGGCATTGGGCGATTGGGCGGCGGTCTCTGTTGCATCCTGCCCGCATACGGCGGCGGCAGTCAACAGAAAAATAAGGATCAATGGATATTTTGTTTCAATATTTCTCATAACCATTCAGTTGGTTTTTAAAATGAAAATTGACTGGTTGTTTAGTCGTAAAGCAGCACCAGGTCGGGTCTTGGGTCAGTGGTTCGACACTGGTTTTCCACTTGACCGGCAGGGCGCGACCCCATTGCTTTTTTGTGCTGGCATTACTTTTTGCTCTCCGTCGTAGCATCATCCAAAGGCATATTCGACATTTTGTCAATGAAGCCTTGCTTTTTGAAAAACATGGTGACGGCGCTGATGACAAACAGCAGGAAAAATGTCAGCAATGCGAAAATGGCCATCCAGTTGATGTCGCCGGCACTGGCCAGAATGTGTTTAAACATTTTTTTATGATTGGCAACTGATGCTTAACGACCGACAAAAGCCAGGGCCTGATCGGCCGTTAAGCATCAGCGATTAATAGTTAATTACCCGCTTGTGGGCCAGGATTGATGTCCGTACCCAGGCGTTGTAAATAAGCGATGATGGCGATAATTTCCTTTTGCGCCAGCCCCTCTTGTTCGATTCCTTCTTTTTTCAGATTCTCCGCAATTTGGCTGGCTTGTTTTTGCAAGTCTTCCACGGCAATTTCATCGTAGCGCGGCGGATACGGTGTGCCGAGGGCCTGTAAGGTTCGGATCTTGGCAGCCGTCTGGCTGACGTCG
Organism: Saprospiraceae bacterium; assembly: GCA_041600595.1. Lineage (GTDB taxonomy): Bacteria > Bacteroidota > Bacteroidia > Chitinophagales > Saprospiraceae > UBA6168. The sequence goes on from JBFIJS010000073.1 coordinate 7,279, forward strand.
AGGTCGTCTTCCAGCAGCCACGGATAAGGAGGCATGATCGACCCCGGCGACGTGCTGGTTGGTTCCAGCATGTGGTTGTAATGCCAGCTGTGCGGGTATTTACCTCCGACCCGGTGCAGGTCCGGACCGGTTCTCTTACTACCCCAGAGGAACGGCCGGTCGTAGATGAATTCTCCCGATTTGGAGTATTCTCCGTAGCGTTCCGTTTCGGAGCGGAACGGACGGATCATCTGTGAGTGACAGCCCAGGCAGCCCTCCCGGATGTACAGGTCGCGGCCTTCGAGTTCGAGTGGGGTGTAAGGTTTGACCGAGGCGATTTTTGGCACATTGTCGTCGATCATCAGCATCGGGAATATTTCCACCATACCACCGATCAGCACGGCGATGAGCGAAAAGACGAGCATCTGAACAGGACGGCGCTCGATCCAGCGGTGCCAGTGTTCTCCTTTGTGGCTGGCAGCCACAACCCGGGCCGGCGCTTCGGCTGCCTCCTCGGGAATGAAACTGCCCTGACCGGCAGTTTTCATCAGGTTGTAAATCATCACAAATACGGATCCCAGGTAGAGGGTGCCGCCCAGGGCTCGCAGTGCGTACATTGGCAGAATCTGGGTGACGGTCTCCAGGAAATTACCGTATTTAAGGATGCCTTCCGGCAAAAATTCCTTCCACATCAGGCTCTGTGTCCAGCCGGCCCAATAAAGGGGAATGGCATAGAACAAAATACCCAGGGTGCCGATCCAGAAATGTGTGTCTGCTAATTTTGTAGAATAAAGTTTCGTGCCCCACATTTTGGGGACCAGATAGTAGAGCATTCCAAATGTCAGAAATCCATTCCAACCCAATGTACCAATATGTACGTGACCAATTGTCCAGTCGGTATAGTGGCTGATGGCGTTTACACTTTTAATAGAAAGCATCGGACCCTCCAGCGTGGCCATTCCGTAAGCCGTCACGGCCACTACCATAAACTTCAGCACGGGGTCTCTCCGCACCCGGTCCCATGCTCCGCGCAGGGTCAGCAGGCCGTTTAGCATCCCACCCCAGCTGGGGGCGATCAGCATGAGGGAGAAGACCATCCCCAGAGACTGGGCCCAATCCGGCAGTGATGTGTAAAGCAAGTGGTGAGGCCCGGCCCAGATGTAAATGAAAATCAGTGCCCAAAAGTGAATGATGGACAGTTTATATGAGTACACCGGGCGGTTGGCGGCCTTCGGGATGAAGTAGTACATCAAGCCCAGATAGGGAGTGGTGAGGAAAAAAGCCACCGCATTGTGACCGTACCACCACTGTACCAGCGCATCCTGGACGCCCGCAAAAACGCCGTAGCTCTTCCACATATTCACGGGAAGCTCCAGGTTATTGCCGATGTGCAGTACGGTGACCGTCACCCAGGTAGCGATGTAAAACCAGATGGCTACATACAGGTGGTTCTCCCGTCTTTTTAAAATGGTGCCGAACATATTGATGCCAAAAACTACCCAAACCAGCGCAATCGCAATATCGATCGGCCATTCCAGTTCGGCGTATTCTTTGGCACTGGTGATGCCCAGTGGCAAGGTGATGGCTGCTGCGGCAATGATGGCCTGCCAGCCCCAGAAGTGGATATTGCTCAGGGCATCGCTGAACATCCGGGTTTTTAACAGTCGCTGCAGGGAATAGTAAACCCCGGCAAAAATGCCATTTCCGACAAAGGCAAAAATAGCAGCGTTCGTGTGTAGCGGACGTATCCGCCCGAAAGTCGTTTCGGCCATTCCCATGTTCATCGCCGGAAAGACCAGCTGCAGGGCAGCGATCAGTCCAACCAGCATTCCAACCACGCCAAAGATGACAGTGGCTATGATGAACTTCTTGACAGTGGCGTTGTCATAACTGAATTGTTCGATCTTAGACATATTTACTTGTTGGTTATTACTTGTTGATGATTGCTAAGGCCCAGTGCCAACCGGAGCATGGTGAGGCTCAATAAGGCCAACAGAAAATAAAAAGTGGATTGAATGATTAGCATGGTCATTTCTCTTCAATGTTTGGTGAACGATTAGCGGCCGGCTTTGGGTCGGTCGGTTCCGAAGCAAGCGTAGCCGGCCTGTTTTGCCTGGAACCGGAAGATGGTTTGTCATCGAAAAGCATCCTGACGGAAGGGGTGTAGTCGTCTTCGTACTGGCCCGCCTTGACGGCCCAGATGAAGGCTGCCAAAAATCCGGCGGCGATGATCAGACTGACGATTATCAGGAGAAATATGATGTTCATCTTCAATGTTTTAGGTTGTGATCCGGTCGGTTTTAGTACCAACTGAAATCGGCTGCAAGGTCGCACGGTGGGAAAAATTGACAGATGAGGATCATCAGTAAAAAAGAGTGACTTTTGTCATTTTAGCCGGTTTTGCCGATCCGAGCGCCGGGCGGCCCAGCTGCTTGCACCTACCCCAAAAGCCACGATGGTAATGGAGCTCAGTGGCATCAGAATGGCTGCCACCACGGGCGATAACAACCCCTGAACGGCATAGCTTAATCCGACCACATTATAAATGAGAGCCAGGAAATAAGCGGCATAAACGATGCGAATACCCACCCGGGAAAGGTCTGAGAACGCGGCCAGTTGGGGGAAACGGTCGGCCTGCAGGATGGCGTCACAGGCAGGGGTGAAGTTGTTCCTGTTTTCCGTGACGACAATGCCGACATCACTTTGTTGTAATGCACCGGCATCGTTCAGACCGTCACCGATCATCAAAACCTTTTTGTGCTGCTTCTGGAGATTTTTGATAAATGTCAGTTTGTCGGTAGGACTTTGGTCAAAGAATATTTTTTCAGGAGAAAACATTTTTTCTAAATTGTTTTTTTCCTGATCGTTGTCGCCCGATAAAATGTAGCAGTCGAATTTATTGTTCCAGTTTTCAATTAAATGATTCAACCCTTTCCGGTAAAAATTGGCGGAAATAAAAATACCTTTTTCCTGCCCGTTAATTTTTACCGCAGTGCCATTTTTAGCCTTAATAATTTCAATAAAAAAATTATCAAAAAAACCGCTGGTGCCGTGGCCGGTCACTTCTTTAAACTCCCGGATATTCCCGAATTCATATTTATTAAAAAGAGAGAAAATTTGTTGACTGACGGGGTGAGCCGACTGGTGCGCCAAGGACCGGATCGCAGATTTTTCGGCGTCCGTCAAGGTTGTTCCAATGTATTGGAGTTCATTTTTTGACGTCTCCGTAATGGTGCCGGTTTTGTCGAA
>JBFIJS010000074.1:0-10481 GCA_041600595.1 Saprospiraceae bacterium
CCATGGAAGTACCCGTTTTGCGGGTCCATTTTGGAGACGAGCCAAACAGGTTGGGGCCCAGAATTTCCTCTCCCGGTGCGGCCAGGTCCACATTCATCACTCCATAATTGGAGAACCAGTTGGAGAAATAAGTGGAGCAACTATCGGAGGCTACGGAGATCAGGTTAGCCGAGGAAAAAGCAGAAGGATAGTGTTTAGCCGTATCAATGTCCAGGGCATCGTTGCCGGCCGAAGCAACAACCAGGACATCATTCATCCAGTTGGCTTTTTCGATTGCCACCTGCAGTGGCTGCATGCCTGCAATAGAGTCGACCAGTGGATCATGAAGGTATCCCAGGCTCATATTAATAATGTCTGCGCCGTGCGTATTGGCCCAATCTACGGCCCGGATGGCATCCCAGACCTTGCCGCTGCCGTCAGGTTTCTGGGTTTGGAGATTCATGATTTTAAAACTATTAGCGCTACCGCCGAGGATATCCATGATCCTGATAATACCGGCAATGTGCGTACCGTGTCCCTTGTGGTCATTGAAGCAATTGGCACCGATAAAACTCCGGCTGGACAAGCTGAAATAATTAGCATATTTGAAGAAACTGTGGTTTTTATCCACCCCGCTGTCGATCAGAGCGATAATAATTTCTTCGTTGGCTGTTCCCTTGCCGGTCGCAACGGGTGCGTAACTGCAATTGGTCAGTTCCTGTTCAGTAAAAGGACCGGGGTCCTGCACAGGGAAATTAGTATAGACAGGCAATTGGGTAGTGTAATTTTTCCCAATACTTTCTGTCTTTGTTTCGTTCGATACTTTTTTGATGACCTCATTGACATCGATGTATTCATCGCCATTGTAATAGCAGGGCATGCCGGGAGTACATTCCACTTCCCACAATCTGGCCTCAGAGGGGAAGGTCATCCCCAACTGCCTGGCATTGAGGGCCGCCATAGTGTTGGCAATGTCCGACGGAGTGGCCGCAGGCGTAAAAATGATCACGATAGTGTCTTGCTGAGCCTGTAAAGAGTATGTGGTGCACAGCAGTACCACGAGGAACCTCATCACTTTACCCAAAAGAGGCGTTTTGGCAGCTTGGCGGCAAAGGGGTTGAGCAGGGCAATCATTGGATTTTCTGGCTGAATATTTCCTTGTCATATCTGAAATGGTTTTAACATAAATAATGAAGTGAACAGGCCACGGATATGGCCGGGGAACACGTAATTGAAATCAGTTTAAATGTTAAATGAGAAGGAATAAACACGCCGTTTGGCGCAGGTAATTTGCGAAAAGAAGGAGCCTGATAAATATTTGTGGGAATTCCTGGTGGTGGATAATGCTCCGGATACTGCAAAAAGGATGCAACATTTTCATGCTGCACCCCTGAATCTCATTTTTTTTGAAAAACTGACCGTACTGCGGACTGAATTTCTTCCTGTTTTGCGACCGGCAGGCAGATACAAAAAGAAAGATCTGCTTGTCGGCCTTCGCTGGATAGTTCAAGCTAACAGGAGTCGTAATTGACGATGTAATCAACCTCCTTCTCCCGGCTTACCGCTGAATATGCAATTTGCTGGTCACTCTGCTGTGTGCTGTCGTCAGCCGTACAAAATAGGTTCCCGGAACCAGATCAAAGGTAGGAATACGCACCTGCTGATGCCCCGCTGACAAATAATTCACACTGAAGAAATGACGTTTGCCCGCTACGTCGTAAACACCGACGGACACCTCGTTTTCATTTGGCAGATCAAAAGTCAGAGTCGCCTCCGATCCGACCTTCACGGGATTGGGGAAAAGACTGGCAGAATGTGTTGCAGGCTGTCCGTAAAGACCGGCCCCGTCATCGTCAGACCTTTCTCCGGTTCCATTTCCGGCCACCGGCGGGGCGCATGGTTCCTCCGTCAGGTCACGGGCTGCTGTTTCCAGGTCAAAAGCTACCCAACTGGTCGCTGTCTTGTTTTTTGCTACGGAGTAAAATTGGCCGCCGGGGTTTCTGGCGGGGGTTTCTGGCACCTCCGGACAGGAAGAGAGATGGTGCTGCCCGGTAGCATCAACCCGAATAGCGTGCTGGTCTGTCGTCGCAGCGGCCGTTAAAAAAGCATCCGTTGTGATGAAATAGCCCCCGGGGGCTCCACCTGCCACCCCGGTAACGGGCACGATGCTTTCTACGCCCACCGGGTTGGGATCAGAGTCTGTGTACGAATAGAACCAGGCTGGCATAGCGGTACTATTGAACGGCAGCTCAAGTGCAAAAGTGCGGCCGGTAAACACTCCGGGAATGGGGGTGGTCTCGTTCAGCATGCCGGCAATCACGGCGGTATTATTTGACAAACCTAAACAAACATCCCGGCCGGCAAAACTGGTAAACGTGCTGCCCAGATCGTACGTATTGGCAAAATTCAGGTTGAGGTTGGTCCCGTTAAGATTGGCTACCCACAAAACAGAGTTGCCGGTGGAGCCCACACTTTCGCCTACCACCATGTACCTGTAATTGTTGGGGTTTTGTACGATGGACAGCCCAATATCTTCGGCCCCGTTGGAGATGTAAACTTTACGGTAAATCTCGAAACCAGCATTGGCATTGATCAGGGAAACAAAGGTGTTATTCGTCGTGGCATCTTTATATTTTCCCGTTACAGCCACCACATCAATCAACCCCCAGCGGATGGACCGAACACCGTTACAAGATTCGACGGGGTCAAGGTCACCTCCCACAGTTGAATCGTAGCGGTTGGCCCAAATGACCGTACCTGTAGCCGTCACCCGGGAAGCGACCATCAGGCGGGCACCAGAATTCAGATCCTTCGAACGGCCAATCACAACCACATCTCCATTCTTTTGCCTTTCTATTGACACCCCGGATTCACTGTAAACCGTACCGTTGGCCGCTACATTTATTCTCTGGGCCCATGTCAGGTAGCCCCCTACATCGGTGCGAATGAGGATCATTTCCTCGGTATTGCCACCCCAGCGGTGCCCGGTAATAAAATAACCGATGTGGTTGCCGGCAGTGTCGAGGTCCAGTTCAAAGGCATTAGCAAAAAAATCGGTCCCGGGGTTTCCAGGGTCGTGCAGGCTGACTACATTAACCACGTTACCAGTAGGGTCAAGCTCCGTGAGCATGATCTGAAAATCAGGGCCGAAACTCAGTGTATTGGAAAGCATAACATAGTGGCCATTGGGCAGGGCTTTTCCGTCCCGGGTAGTCTCTACGTTTGCCAGGTCCCCAATGGTCGTTTCGAAAAGCTGTGCAACCGAAACATTGAGCGTAGCAGTAACAAAAAGGAGGGTCAGGAAATGATGTAAAGTGTTGAAAATTTTCATGATATGTTTGTTTGAAAGTGAATGAGAAACCAATGTTGAATGCCTCCTGGCCCGCAACAGGCAAGCCCCGTGGTGTTCATCCTCCATTGATGTTTCTTCATCGTTGGTTATGATGACTGTTGGTTGTTGAAAAAAGGGGGGGAGGAAAAACTGGTTATCAAATCGTATCAAGTAGCAAATGCCGATGAAAGGTTCATAGTGGGGGGGATGCATTTTGTCTTGATTTCGCTCCTAAAAGCCCAACGGTTGTAAAACGTGACATCCCGCAAGCGTTTTTTTTTATTTTTTTTAGCAACAAATACCCAAAACACCAGTAAATACAGTAATCCTCGAAGAAAAAAATATTTTCTTCCAGGGGCCCCGGGGGTCATTCCTGTCACGTTTTTCCACAATCCAACTTATATGCATGAGCTAAAAACTGATCCTGTTTTGAAAAATTTTGGCCTGACGGCAAATGAGTTTGAATGCATGGTGGAAGACATGCAGAAAGGCCGCGAAGAACTGTTTGAGAAAATTTTTATCGACCATTTTCAAGACTGCATCCACTACCTGGAAAACAATTGCCGGGCATCCCCCACCGACGCCTACGATGTGAGCATGGAGACGATGTTGCAGTTTCGCCGGTTATTGTTGCAAGGAAAGGTAACCTACGGCAACCTTCGTTTTCTCTTTACCCGTATGGCCATGCAACGGTATTGGAAGTGGAAACGCAACTCTCCTCTCACCCATGAGATGGAGGACATTGAAGTAGAAGAACCGGTTGAAATATACGATGAGGAAAGCATGCAGTTGCTCGACCAGGCCTGGAGCCAACTGGGTCCATCCTGTCAGCATTTGTTGAAAGGGTTTTATTACAATAGCATCCAGCTTGTCGAGTTGGCCAAAACACTCGAGAAATCAAACGCTGCTGTGCGGCAGGAAAAGAAACGGTGCCTGCAAAAGCTACGGCAACTCTTTTTCGAAAACAAACCAGATTAATAACGCCGGCTGCTTATTTTCCGGCACCACCTTTCTATCACAATAAAAAGATCAACGGCGCCTCCGGCCATAACTAAAAGACATGAAAAAAAGGCTACATACCGAGTGGAAAACAGACCTGTCCGAACAACAGGAAGATGACCTGATACAACAGGCCCTCCGCCAAAAGATGGATGCCGACTACCGAAAAAGATGGCAGCATCAATTATCGCAGCGGGGCATTGAGCGGGCAGCGCCTGCCCGTGTAATGGTCATAAACCGTCGCCGTTATTTATCCCTGGCGGCCGCCGTTGTCGTTCTGCTGGCCGCCGGTTGGTGGATCACCGGCCTTTTTAACGCCCCGGCCAGTTTGCAACTGGCTGATCAATATTTGCAGGAAACTGGCCGGCAAGCGGTTCAGGTTAGCATGGGTGGGGGAAGGGAGGCTGACGTTGAATTGTGGCAGGCCGGACGGGATCTGTACACACAAAAAAATTATAAAGCTGCCGCTGCCAAAATAGAAGCACTGGCGGCAGATCAGTCCCTCTCGGTTGAGCAATCGTTTCTCCTGGCCCTGTCTTACCTGCAGGACGTCCCTCCTGATTATGACCTGGCCCTGCAGCAACTTTCAGCCGCTGAACAAACCAACGCCGACAATGGAACGACCACTTACCAGGCCGAAATAACGTGGATAAGAGCCCTTGCCCTTTGCAAAAAAGGAGACCGGGAAAAAGCAAAAAATATCTTGCAGGGCATTGTAGAGGAAGGCGGATGGTACGCCGAAAAAGCAGCTAATCTGAGACAAAGCATGGAAGAATAATGGTCTGCAAACAAGCAGAACCTGTTGGTGAGGCGGCCTGCCCGTTACCTGGCCACCTGGATTTTCGCTTTTTTTCCTTTGATCTTTTCATTTTTCACCCGCTGTAAAACCTCCCTGATTTTACTCCTTTTCACCGCTACGTAAGAGAAGAAGTCTTTGACTTCGATCAGGCCCACTTCGTCTTTTTGCAGGCCACCCTGTTTGAATAAAAAGCCCACGATATCAACCTTGTTGATTTTGTCTTTTTTCCCTTTTCCGATAAACAAGGTATCCCAGTCGGGGGCAGCCGGCGGCGCCATTTCCTTCAGGTAAAAAGTCTTCGGATCACCTTCTACATAATCGGGGATATTTTCTTCGTCATGCAGAATCAAATAGGCCGAGCCTCTGGCATCCATCCGGGCCGTCCGGCCATTGCGGTGGGTATAGGCATCGGCGGTGGAAGGCAGGTGATAATGAATGATGTATTTGATATCCGGAATATCGAGCCCGCGGGCTGCCAGATCGGTGGAAACCAGGATTTGCACCGACCCGTTGCGGAATTTAACCAACGTTTTTTCCCGTTCGTTTTGCTCGAGACCCCCGTGAAAATAATCGTGGACCATCTCTTTTTCCACTAAAAATTCACTGACTCGCTCCACCGCCTCCCGGTGGTTGCAGAAAACGATCATGGCCTCCGGCCCGAGGTTACAGATCAGTTCGGCCAGGGTGCCGAGTTTGTCTTTTTCCGGCGAGCGGACAATTTTGACTTCCAGCTTTTTTTCCGCCGATTTCTTCGGCATAAAATGCAGGCGTTCGGCCTTGTTCAGGCCAACGAAATTGGGGATTTTTATCGCTTCCGTTGCGGAGGTGAGCACCCGCTTGTGCAGATCAGGCATTTTTTTGATGATAAAATCCATATCATCCTGAAATCCAAACTCCAGCGACTTATCGAATTCATCCAACACCAGCCACCGGGTCCGGGATATGTCAATATGTTCCCGTTTTAAATGGTCTTTCAACCGGCCCGGGGTGGCAACCAGCAAGGCAGGTGGTTCGGTCAGGCTTTTCCTTTCCACCCGCATGGGATGTCCGCCATAACAGCAGGTCACTTTGTGGGCCGTTTTCATGTCTTTAAAAACCGATTCGATTTGCATGGCCAGTTCCCGGGTGGGTGTCAGGATGACGGCTTGCACCTCCTGCTGATCCGCTTGCAGCCCCGCCAACAGCGGGAGCAAAAAAGCCAGCGTTTTGCCGGTACCCGTTGGCGATAACAAGACCAGATCATTGTCTTGCCGGCATGCCTCAATCGTGGCGAGTTGCATGTCGTTGAGGGCGGCTATCTGTAGTTTTTGGAGAATGGGAGAAAACTGGTCGTGGTGCGATTGCATAAGATTTTGTAAGTGCCGGGTGTAAAGAAAATTACCAGGTTGTTTTGGAGCAGCATGCAGAATGTCTTCCAAGTTTATCGTGAGGTGATTCAGTAAATGCAAAGATGCGGAACTGCTTCGCAGATTTGGTAAAATTAAATAATCGGGCAAAGTTAATGCAGTGTAATTTAAACTTGCTTTAATTTTTTTCCCTGCAAGTGGGCCGGAGGATTCTTCTCGCTTTGAGGCATCAGACTGCTCGGCCCAAAGGGATTGTTAAGGGGGAAATTCCCTGCGCCGCATTTCTTAAACTAATTTAGATTACACAGTAGTTAAGCTAAAACGTAACCCCGTTTCAAAGCACCTCCCGTTCTTTCCTGATCCGGTAGGCGGAAGGCGTCATGCCGATCTCCTTTTTGAAATACCGGTTGAATGAGGCCTTGTTGTTGAATCCTGCCTCGTAGGCGATCTGGATGATGGTCTGGTGACTGGAGCGGGGGTCCGCCAGTAGTTTTTTCACATAAGCAACCCGGTAGCGGTTGATGAGTTCAAAAAAGTTGACCCCGTAATGTTCATTGATGACCTGCGACAACTGATGATAACTCACATCGAGATAAGCTGCCAGGTCTGCCAGCCGCAACTCATTTTCCCTGAATACTTGTTCTTCGTTGAGCAAACGTTCCATCCCTCGCCTGATGGATTCACTCGCCGCTGTGGTCAGGGCGGAGGTTTCGTATTTTTTCACTGGTAAAAAGTGTCCGATCGGCTCGCTGCGAAACACCCGCTTTTGTACCAACCCCATGTACGCAATGGCCAGAATCCCCAGCGCCATCACAAAACTGATGGCATAATCCCATTCAGCATTAAAAAAAGAACACCGAACCAGTACAAAATAGGAAAGAAAAGCCCCGGTGTAAACCATCATGCCGCGGTCCACAACCCTCGTCCAGATCCGGATGTTCGTGTCCACCTGCCAGTCGTTGCTGGTCATCGAATGAATGAGAACGGCGTAAAAAATCAGGTGTCCGGTCAGTAAAAAAGCAGAGGTACCAATGGTCAAAAGATCGGGGGACAGCCCTGTCTGCACCCCAAAAGTCGATAGCAAAGCGGGCAAGGTCAGCAGGCCCGAGAGAGCGGGGATCAAATAATGCCAGGCCACTTCCCGGGCCGGGTATTCTTCCTGAAAAGTATCTTTTAAATAAAAATAGAGGGAAGGCCCGATCAGCAACGTCAGGAAAGGCCAGAGATTTTGCAGATAGGGAAAACGGGCGTTGTAGCCCGTCCAGATCAGGACATAGGCCACCAAAATTAAACTGGCAGCAAACACGACCAATGACAGTCGTTTTTCCCCCGATGAAAACCTCGATTTCCCCAGCACCAACACACCACTTATCAACAGCCCCAATACTGCTATTATCGCCAGAAGGCCCGTCCAGAAGTTAAAAGCGGGCGCTACGGATTGTTCCAGTCGGGTAAACGTTTCCAGCCCTCGCAAATGGTCGAACACCGGCTGTGCCAACACTTTGGCGTTCAGCGTACTGGCAGGGATCGCTTGCAAACAGGCCAGTGCAAGGCTGTCCTGATGAAGGGCGGCATGGCATTTCGCAGCCCAGAGGGCGGCGGAATGCTGCCGCGGCGTTTCCCACCGGCGGATTTCCTCAAACAATTGCAGGGCTCGTTCCACTTCACCGTTTTCGTAAAAACAAATGGCTCCGTTGAACTTCATCGCTTCGCTGGAAAGGGTTGCAGCTGCCAAGCGAATAGCGACGGACTCGCAGGACTGGCTGGCCACTGCTGTCTCCAGCTCCGCAGCCGTCATTTGCCCGGGGACCTTGCCGGCCAGAAAAACGATAATGAGCAGTATCAGTAGCTGTCGCATTTTTTGTGATGTATTTTTCTTCGGTCACTCATGTTACGCAACGGGCAAAAAAATTACCCAAAAATGCGGGCCGGAGAATCGCTCAAGCCTTTTGCATTATTCTGCTCGGCCCTCCAAGGGTTTCTAAAAGGCGAGGTCTATGCTGCTCCGCATTTCTTGCGTAACATGAGTTCGGTCAAATAAAGCACGGAAGGGCCAGGTATTGCCGCCGGTCAGTGCTGCACGACCACTTTTTGCCCGGCAATCGCCCCGTCGGCTAATGTAGCGGTAATATGATAAATACCGGCAGTCAGGTGAGACGCATCCCAGTGCGTGCTATCAGCCGGATGGAAACTGGAAACCAGCGCACCACCCGAGTCGAAAACTTTCAGGACAGCGCCGGGCGCCAGCAACCCGGTACCACTGACGCGGAAAAACTTCCCGACTGCCGGGGTTACGATCGTTATTTCCCGATATACTTCCCGCACATTGGTGGTGTTTTTAAACCGGAAAACAACGGCATTGGGCCGCACCACCCCTGCCGCTCCGGGAGTGAAAAGATTTTTGATGAAGGTGCCATCCGGGCTGTACACCTTCACGGTCGACTGGCTGCCCACCCCCAGTGCGATATCACCATTGGGGAAAAAGTCGACGCCTTCGACTTGTGCGATACCGGAAATAAAAACTTCCTGAAACACGCCGTCGCTGTTGAAGCGCTTGACCGTTCCGTCGCCCCAGCCGCAAACCATCAGATCGCCGTTTTCCCGAAACCAGATGTTGGTCGGGCCGTTGAGGTTGGAACTGATAAATTTGCCGAGGTCGGCGCCATCCGGGCTAAATTTTTTGACAAAATTTCCATTGTAAGAAGAGACGTACAAATTCCCGGAAGCATCCCAGTCGAGACCGATGCTGTTACTGACTCCGGTGGCGGTAAAATCACCCAGAAATGTCCCGTCGGGCTGGTAGCGTCTGACCTTGCCGTTTCCTTGCCACTGCAACACATAGAGCAATCCGTCCGGCCCTATTTTCATGCGGGTCGGGCCACCAATCCCCGTGGCAAATTCACCGGTCAATACCCCCGTACCCGCATTATGTCTGGTGATGCGGCCATCGTTCAGATTGGACACCAGCATCGTGTTTTCCTCTTCGAGAAATACGATGTCCTGTGGCCAGCCCAATTGGTCGGAAATAAATCTGGTGCCGTTTTCCCCGTTCATCCCGTACTTGTAAATGCCCCAGGGGCCCACATTGAACTGAGCAGCGTCACTCACATATACGTCAAAATCCTGTGCTAAAAGCGGGTACTGCCACAGGGCGACCAGCAGCCCCAACATCGTAAACGTTTTACTTTTCATAGTTGTAAATTTTTGGTGAAACATGCACAAAACAAAGCCTCTCCCGCCGTTTAGCCGTCGCGTTTTATAAAGGTTTACCCATTTTTAAAGAACCATTTACCATCTAAGTGCAGGGCAAAACTGAAATGACACCATGCGGGGCAGCATCAACTCCTCTTTTTACAACAATCGAGATGGCCCGGAGGGGATTCAAAACCTGCCGGCATTCATCGCCAAACCAAACCCCGGTACCGCTGTTTTGCTGCTATGAAAACTGCTATACCAATCCTGCTGCTGGTTTTTTGCCAGAATTTATTTTCGCAAAGCCAGTCCGCCAACTGTTATACCGCCATGTCTGAAACCAAAATCTCCGGGTCGAGCAAAAACGTTCTCGGCACCCCTCTGCAATCCTGTTGCTTTGCACCCACCACCGGTTTTTACCGCGACGGCTTCTGCCACACCGGCCCCGACGACCGGGGTGTTCACATTGTGTGCGCCCAAATGACCGAGGAATTTCTGGCCTACACCAAAGCACAAGGCAATGACCTTTCTTCCCCGACCCCCTGGTTTCCCGGACTAAAACCGGGTGACCGGTGGTGCCTCTGTGTGAGTCGGTGGAAGGAAGCGGTACTCGCCGGCTACGGGCCTCCCATTGTCCTGGAGGCGACCCACGAAGCGGCAACGCAGTATGTTTCGATGGACTTATTGCGGGAATACGCAGTGGAAAGGTAATTGCTTTTCTGATGCAAAGCGAGGGTCTCTCTCTAAGCAAAGCCTGGCAAATGGTTAAGTGCAAGAGAAAATGTGCATATCCAAACGTGGGATTTTTTAAACAGCTGATTAGGTACGAAAGACG
>JBFIJS010000075.1:0-10414 GCA_041600595.1 Saprospiraceae bacterium
AATATAAACAGCAGCTGATCCGGCTGATATACCAGCATTTCCCCGGTTGTTAGCCGGACTTTTCGCGATGGCTGTTGGTAATGTTTCAAAATCGCTGCCTCCTCTGCACTATTATCGGATGCTTCTGTCCCGGGAATTCGAAACGCCTCATTGGTCAGTTGTAGCAAAAGGAACTCGTCTTTCAAAGGTTTTAAGTGAATCAGAACCCGGGAGGCCGGCATTTGCAGCACCGCAAAAACAGTTTCCCGGTCGAGATCAATCTGATAAGCGGGTGTTAACTGTCCCCTTTGTAGCTGAGCCACCAGTTTCTCCATAGAAATACCATCAATCTTCGGCCGTTCACGGTGCGTGCCCGTCACGACCGGTATCCGGGTTATTTTTTCACCCAAACCGGAAAGGAGGTTTTTATTGTACATGGCCATACTGCTTCCAAGAGCGATGGCTTTATCAAAAAACAGGTCGGCTTCGGGGACGTTCTCTTCGTTGGCGGCGAGGATGCCCAGCAGGACATTGGCATCCGCAACAACGGCAGCGTAACCTCCGTTTTTGGTAAATTTCAAGGCTTTGTTCACGTAGTACCGTGCATCCTCGCCCTCACCCAGCAAAGCATAGGCGCACGCCAGATTGAGGTAGCCGGGAGCGTAGGACTCGTCCAGCAGGATCGCCGTTTTGAAAAACTGGATCGCCTCTTCCAGTAGTTTTTGTTTATGCTGTTTTTGGGAGGCAAAATCCCCCTGCCCTCCTCTCCGGACGGTCAGCAGTCTTGATTCTGCATCCAGTTCGAAAGGGTAGGCAAAGTCGAACCCTTCCACCTTCCCGACGGCTAATGCTCCCGATAAAGAATTGACTCCCAGATTGTTATAAATTTCCCGGCTTTGAAAATCTTTCAGGATAAATTCATAGTGGGATTTAGCCATTTCAAATTTACCCATCGCCACCAGGCAGTTGGCCATTTGGTACACATCCACCAGTTTTCGGCATTTTTCCAGTGATTCCTCCGCCGTACGCTGGCGTTCTTCCAGAGAGGGATATCCCGGCATGATCGCATCAAAACCATACTGTTTGTAAACTTTTTCCAAAAAATCGGGCATGATGCCAAAGGTGTTGTAGCCTGCGGCAAATGCCAGGAACCCGCCCAGGTAATCCGCCTGCCATTCATCCTGGCGATGAGCCTCCAGGTCCGTCGGTGCCGATGCACTTTCGAGGTTTGGATGGTCATTTACAAAAAGGGCCGTCCACCCGTGTTTTTCGTAGTAGTGGGTCAGTTCGTGTCCCAGGATGGCGGCCAGGGCATGGAGAGAGTCTTTACCAAAAGAAGTGCAGATGTCGTAGGCTTTTTCCTCCAATCCGATCTCTGCTGTTTCCAGTTTGGCCCAGGCCACGTTGCGTTCCGACTGGACCAGGCGAAAAGTCGGTACCGGCATATTCCGGACGCCTTTGGCCTCGACCAGATCATCGAACACCTGTTTGGCTACGGCATAGCGGTAATCGTTTGCCGGCAGTTCCCTCGTTGCGCCATTGGCGATGCTCAGGCAAAACAATATGGCTACCCAGACCGGAGAAAAAAACATTCTTTTTATCATTTGTTTTTTGTTAAACGTCGGCAGGGTTCGGTACTTATTTAGTGTCATAGCATGCGGGCCGGTGCATTTGCCGATCTTTTTGCATCATCCTGGGCGGCCCTCAAGGGGTGTGCCAAAAAGCGACCAACATGCTGCTCCGCATTTTCCAAATGCCAAAAAGTAGCGCTAAATGGATACGGGGGCACACCCCTGCCGACGTTGTTTTACCCGTCATTTCTAATTATTTATAAAAAACCAGTCCCGTCGCATTGGCCGGCGGTGGTGTGTGGCGGTAAGTTTCCAGTTGGCTCTGTGTCAGTGGCCGGTTTTTCCAAATCCTTACATCGGCAATTTGACCATTAAAAACCCGGCCGCCACTCCAACCTTTACCAATAAAAACATCGGAAGCAGGCTTGATACCGGAAAAAGTAGTCGGGTCGGCCGCTCCAACCTGTTGCCCGTTGAGATACACCCGGCTGTTGCCCGATTCGACGACCAAAGCCACGTGGTGCCAGCCGGGAGCCAGTTTGGGAATGACCGGCAGCATGATCGACCTTCCGTCGGCCAGATAAACGGCATTGTTGACGTTGCCGTCGGCGGAGAGTTGCAAATGCACAAACTCCGGTCCGGTAGCGCTCACGATTGCCTGGATATCCGTCTGCGGGGAGTCGTTTTTCACCCACGCTTCGATGGTCACGCTTTGCAGGCCCGAAGTGACCGTCGCCGGAACGGCCACACAATCATTGGCCGAGGAAATCATCAGCGCGTTGGTCGTCGGGCTGTGATAGAGCAGACCGGCACTGCTGTTGAGGTTAAAATCGGTAGCATTGCCGGCTACTTCCACCGGTGTTTTGGCAGCATTCCAAATTCTTACGTTGGCGATTTTCCCATTGAAAGGCCGTCCATTTCCAAAACCCTTCCCGATCAGCACGTTGGCGGCGGGCCTGATGCTGCCGAAAGTTTTGGTATCCTTAGAGCCATAGGGCATACCATTGATGTACAACTGACTGTTGCCGGACTGGACGACTATGGCCACGTGCTGCCAAATGCCCGGGTTTTTAGGTACGGCCGGCAAGTACACCTCTCCGTTGTCCACATACACGGCACATTTCACGTTGGCATCGTCGGAAGCTTGCAAATGGGCAAAGTCCAAATTGGCAGAACTGACAATCGCCTGAATATTCTCCGGTCCGCCGTCATTTTTCACCCAGGCTTCGATGGTCATGGCCTGGAGGTTTTGGGTGATATGACCTGGGGTGGAGATGTTGGTTTGGGGGGTGAGGGATTGGGCGCGTTGCTCCATTGGATGAAGGTTAAAAGGTGCCTGGAAATTTTCACTTATCAGGTTGGGAGTGTTTTCCGCAGGAGGGATATGCATCCCCATCTTGATTTCCGGTTGTGTCCGTGCCTTGTTCCATATCCTCACATCTGCCAGACTGCCTTTGAGAAACCGGCCATGAATCTTATTTCCGCCTATTCTTACATAGTTTGTTGGTGCAATAGTGCCGTCGCCAAAGCCCATATAGTTCGGTTGTCCAAGCACCTCCCCATTCAGGTAAACTTTTGATTCTCCGGATTTTACGGTTATCGCTACATGATTCCATCCGGAGATATTATCGGGTATAATGGGCAAAAGAATGACAACGCCATTGGTGAGATAGACGGCATTGTTTCCCTGTCCGTTGGGAGACATCTGGAAATGGGCAAAGCCTTCATTACCACTTACGATGGTTTGGAATCCGCCGTTGCTTCCATCGCTTTTGAGCCATGCTTCAATCGTCATTTCTTTCCAGCCATGTCCCCATTTGCCCTGAATTTCTTCGTAGGTAGTACTCGTTCCGTTGAAGGACCTGGAGTGCTTGTCCAGACCGGTGGTATTGCCGGGTGAGCTACCTGGAATGGGGAGTGTGCCAACGGGCGGAATATACCCGCCGTTTACCGGAGCTTTTACATCATTGACAGTTGCGACAGTCGAATAATTATACTTCTTACCGATTTCGGCAGAAAATGAAGGGGAGAATCCCGGCGTCATTTTATTGTTCAATACATCATTGACGATAGCAATCACGTCAAAAGAACCGTCTTTATGTGTACCGATTTTAGATTTGAGGGTGTAATCCTTACCCATCAATTTCAGGTTGATCATTGCGTCAAAATAGCCCCCTTCAAGCAGGCTCAAAGCACCTTCAAATTCTACTTGTTTGACGTCCACAATGTCTCCAAGACCACTTGACATAAAATATCCGTGTAATTCTTTCATTATTCCTGACACTGTGTTTCCAAGGTTATTGACATTATTCAACCAGTTCTTTTCTTCTTGTAGTCCGAACCTTTGAAATTCCAAATTTGTAACACGGGGATCAGCCTCTACCGGAGGGAGGTTGTTCACCCATATCAGTCCGTCAAGAGCTATTTGGGCTGAGTGTAAACCTACCGACAGGCCATCCTTTTGAATATTTAATGCTGTGGTCTCTCCCCATAGTTGTGACCTCCGGTTAAAATCCCGCCAATCAGTTGCTTCGTGTTCCTGCCATTTGGCCAATGCCTGCGCAGCCAAATTATTGTATTGATTCTCAAGACTTTGCAGGTCGTTTTTAGCCTTATTATATTGGGCTATATTGTTGTCCCGTTCGGCTTGAACCTGCTTGGTCATCGCCGCTATCTCCTGTGTTTTTCTGGCAATGGCCGCATCCAGTTCTGCTATTTTTTCTTTCGGCACCAGCCCCTTCAATGTATTATCGAAAGCCTGGATGATCGCTTTGTTAATTTCTTCGGCAGGTGCCTTATCAAATGCTCCCCGAACCGACAAAGCCCCAAAAGAGCTCAGACTTGCCGCCTCTCCCTCCAATTTGACATCTAATAAATCCCACAATTTGGTATTGGTGCTGAAGTAACTGCCCTGTATAGGGTTGAGCACCAGTTTTGTTTTTGAATAGGTCCCCATGAACCCCAATTGCGCATCAAAAACAAGAAAAGGTGTGCCGTTAAATGAGTCAGTTAACTGGGCCAGCAGGCTATTCCATTTTACATTTATCATCCCCTTCATTGGCTCATTTTTTTGATATCCGGAGAAGGAGAAAATTTCGACATGACCGGATTTTGCGACCAGCGGAAGGACATTTATCTCACCCCTCAAGCCGTCTGCTTCAAGTAATAATTCCATGGACCCACCTACTCCAAAAATCCGTGCACCACCTTTGATGACAAAGCCGGGAGGGTATTTCTGACCGGCAATCCAGCCTTCTTTTACAAAAAGGCTCAATTTACCCTGATCCAAAACAATATTATCCAATGCTTTTATTTCGTGGGGAGAGAGGCCTCGTCCTATCCGACCGGACATTAACGCATCGGTTACCGTCCCCAAACCAATGTTTTCCAAATTGAAAGCAAGTCCACAATTCTGGGGAGAGGAAAAATCTAACTTGCCGGCGTATTCCACAATGATGCTGGTCGTATCCTTACCGATTCCCAACTTACCGCGAATCCCTATATCTGGCAGAATCGTCACTTTGGGAGGTTTGCCGGGCACAACAGTTACATTTAAACCAAACTCCATTCCGCCTGAATACAGGTCCAACCCGGGTTGCCCGAATGGCGTTCTCCAGATGCCATCCATTCTCCCGTATGCGCCAAACCTGATATTTACGCCCCCTTTGTCGGCCAGCGACCCACCGACTTCCCCATTCACCGTCCAATCTACAGTAGATTTTATTAGCCCATCAGCACTACTCGGCAGGTCGGTTTGTAAAGAAATGCTCGAGCCGATGGATAATTCAGGGCCGCTTTCCCCAACTGCAATCTGAAAATAAACAGTTCCGTCCAGGATTCTGGCATCGTTTCCGAGTGGCCAATCAGGCTTTACTGACGCCGATAATTTAATTGCAGATGGCGGGTTAAAAATTTGTGCCTGTGCGACCAGGTTCTTCACCCGAAAAATTCTCCCAAACTCAGATTCTTCATTCACGGCAACATTGACAAGCGCGGTTAAACCAGCATCAACGGCATGTCCTTCTAACTTTAACCTCCTTAGAATGGCCATATCAGGAGTAAGGCTATTGGTAGACAAAATAATAGCCACGCCCGGTTTTCCCAATGAATCCAACACTGTCAGGGAAGGTTCAAAGTCTTTAAATTGCCTGCCGGAGGGAGACAGTGCCAGGACAAAATTACTCACACCTGTTCCGTGGGTGAAGAAAAGTTCGAATTCAAACTGTAGGGCTGCGCCCAGCAAACTTATGGAGTAGACAGGCATGGGGCCGTTTGGGTCGGCAACGGTAATTTCGGCAGTTATGGAGTTGTCGTTAAAAAAATTCTTAAACCCTGAAATTACCGGATGATTTAGAACAGTCGGGTCTTTTACCAATCCCCCAATACTGGTGACGACATCGCCAAAAGGTATATGTTCCACTTTTTTGTTGAACTTAAATTTGGCAGGGCTATCCGTCTCAATGGTGGTAGTTCCCTGGTTCAACAGATCAACCAATTGCTTAAAACCCGGCACCTGGTTCGTAGCTTTGGTAATGGCATTATCCACCTTTGTTTGCTGCTCAACAGTCAGCTGTGCATGTGCCTGAAAATTGGAAAGAAGGCAGAATAAGATTAGCATGCTAAGTTTAAACTTACATAGCTCCATTATTGAATAATGCTTGATTGTTTTCATGACATTTTTTTTGAATTGGTGAAAAATAATTGGATCAAATCAACTGAAAATGGCACAGGTATGGCCTTTTTGGCAAGCTACCACGGCACCAAAATCAGGGTGAATAATTTTGAAATTGTGGGGTTTTTCGGTTTGACGAGGGCTTGGTAATTCGGGTGAAAAAAGATAAACCTCATTCGGTTCGGCTCCTCCGGTCCCCCCTACCCCTTTCGATACTCCTTCTCCATTTTCCGATACCGTCGAGTCGTTTTGACCTGCTGAAAGCAGTCGGCCGATTGGATCTCATCGAATGGAAGAAAGTGCGACAGGCCTTTTCCGAAAGCTTCTTCCAGCCAGGAAAAAGCTTCTTCCTCTTGCCCCGTTGTGTAGCAATAGCAGAAAAAGTGGAACAGGTTGACGGGATCGTCGGGTACCAGGGACTGCGCCTTTTTCAGGTAATCCAGTGCTGTTGCGTATTCCTTTTTTTGCAGGTAAACCATCCCGAGTTGTCCCAGTGAGACATAGTCGTCGGGATAAAAGTCGAGGGTGGCCAGGTAGATTTTTTCCGCCTCTTCCAACCTGCCCTGCTGGAGGTAGAGCAGTCCAAGTCCTACGTAGGGATAGTTGTCGTAAGGGTCCAGTTCAACGGCTTTGAGCAGGACTCTTTCCGCCCGTTTGTATTCTTTCTGAGCAAGATAAATATCACCGAGATAAGAATAAACGAGGGAAGTTTCAGGAGCCAGGTTCAGGGCTTTTTGCAAAACGGCATCGGCTTCGGAGTATTTCTCCAAACTATTGTAGGCCAACCCCAACTCCAGATAAGCGGCCAGGTAATCCGGGTGCCGTTCGATCATTTTATTACACAACCGGACCACAAACTCGTACCGTTCCAACATATGGTAAGCATGGACGAGCAGCGAGAAGGCATTTTCGTAGCGGGGTTGCAGGGCCAGGGCTTTTTTGGCGTATTCTATCGTTTTTTCATAATCACCTTTGTTGAAAAAATTGCTGGCCAGCAGCTGGTACGGGATCGGCCACAGGGGAGAAAGCTCAGTGGCTTTTTCGCAGTGGGCAATGGCTTGCTGGTACTCCCCCAAATCGCTGTACACTTTTCCCATTTCGGTCAAAATATGCGGAGCGTTTTCCTGTAGTTGCAACCCGGCCTGTAGTTTTTCGAGCGCCGACCCCAGAAGTGAATCCCGTTGATGGAGGTTTTTAATGGCCAGGTGGTAATCAGCTTTTGCCGCAAAATATTTTTCTTTTGATGTCAGGTCGGCATACATATAGTGTTGACTGCCCAACAAAGCGGCCGCCCGGTTGAGGTAGCGGGCAAATTTTTCGTTCTTTATCACCTCTTCCTGATTACTATAAGTGTTGGAAGAAATGTGCTCCTCCCGGATACTGAGATAGTCGTTGATGGCTTGTTGGGCCGGCTCCTGCAGCGCTACGGCGAGGTGGCGTTTCATGGAGCTGAAGAGCGGTCTGAGCTTCTCCTGCTGCAGCAGGCGGAGGTACAGTTCATCGGCAGATGATGTAACCCGTCCGCTTTCACTGACCGGTACGTCTTCCGCCAGGAGAATCCCTTGTTTCAGGGCATTTTTAAAATCGTGGTATTGCCGGCGGGTGGCCTCGTCTACCCGGGCCAGCACATCGTCCTCGATGCCGCGGCTGCCCACCAGGGCCATCATGGGTGCTTCCATTTCTTTACTGGCTTTCAGCCGGGCAAGTTCTTCTTCTTCCACCCAGGCGATCACCTGCGACTTATTGCCAACACTCATGGGGATTTGGGAGTTAGGAGCCACTTCGGCCGTCACTTTGTCCTCCAGGTACCTTTCCAGTTCCAGTAGTTTTACCTGAAAATCGCCGTCCCGATCGGCGAGGCCGATCAGTCCATCGATGAGGTGGTAGGAAAACACACCCCGGCCTCCGCCCCATTGCTCGCCTTCCAGGGAAAATTCGTTGGGCTGGCACGACATGATTTTGACTTCGTTGGCAAATTGTTTTGACAAAACGGAGGAGGTAGCCTCGGCCCCACCGATCGCACTACCCGCCAATTTGCCTGCATGGCAGGCGTCCATAAACATCAGCACTTTCACTTTTTTCTCCGTAGAAAGGGTGGTAATAACGGATTGCAGGTAAAACAACGGGTAGGCACCGGCAATATAAGTGGTGGCCGGAGAGTCGTGGGTCAGTAAAAACCCATGCTGCATCGTCGTTTTGGTTTCCACGTCGCCGTGTCCGGAAAAATAAATGATGGCTTCGTCGCCTTCCTGCACCGACTCGATGAGCCAGTCCATGGCAGCGGCCAGCCGGGCGGTTGTCGCCCCTTCATTGATCAGCACCATCAACTGGTCGTCCGACAAATTGCCCCCCGCTTTGGATTGCAGATAGGCGAGGAAAGCCTCCGCATCTTTATCCGCAAAGCGCAGGTCAGGGATGTCTTCGTTTTGGTAATCAGAAACCCCGACCACTACGGCATAGGTGGTGGATGCAGCCTTACCCATCTTCAAGGTCAGCTGACCTGCCCCGCTGGCAGCGGAGGTTCCCTTCTCTTGCTCCGTTGACTGGCCGATCACCAGCAGCGGCATTAAGATTTGCAGGATAAATAGCAGGAGTTGAGGTTTCATGTTGATTATTTAGTTAGTGGAAATAAGGTTGAAAGAGAGCCCCAGGTAAAAACCCAGTTCGTACCTCGAATAAGTTGGCACATTGTCCACTTCCGAAGAAAACCGGTCGCCAACCCGAAAAGCATTACCCAGGTTTTCCTTGCGCCCGCCCATCAGGCCCGTGCTCACCACCACCCGCTCACCTTTGCCAAAAATCAAACTGGGTCCCAGCAAAAAATTGATCGACTGCTGGCCGTTGTTGCCGATGATGGGCAAGCCAATGCCAAAGGAACCACCGACCGTAGCCATCCCCGTCCGCTGTGGATAGAAGTGGAAGAAGGAGGTAAGCATGGGCGTGAACTGGTCCATATCCTGAGCCGTGATCAGGGAATCTTTGACAAAATAGGTCTGTGGCTGGTCAAAAAACGACCCGAAACTGACGCCAATACTGGTGTTGATTTTCAATCCGCCAAATACCGGAATTTTCACCGGCGGAAGCTCGATGGCCCGTTGCAGGTCCACTTGTCCGGTAGAATCTTTCGGCAGTAAACGAACCTTGATCAGGGTGTGGTCACCATCGGCTTCGTAGCGGAATGTTTCCGAAAAATCATTGGAGGCAATGGCTTCGTATTCGTAGCGCAGGGCCGTCAGGCGCTGAATATCCTGGCGTTGGGCCTCGGCGATGAACTGTGACAGGCGCTCTTTGTTTTCGGCGATGGTTTGGTGTACTTTTTCGGATTGGGCCAGCACGTCCGCCCCGGCATTTTTCCAGGTATTGAAATCCTTGTCGGCCAGGTTGTACAGGGCGAGTTGGCGCATGATGGCCGCCACTTTGTTTTTACTTTGTTCGTAATGACCCTCTTCCTGCAATAGTTTTTGCTGGTATCCTTTGAGTTCTTTTTTACCATCGGCTTTATCGAGCAGGGCCGAGAGAGTGATCTCTGCCGTGTTTTCGGTTCGGAAAATTTTCTGCAAATACTCCAGCGACAGTGTTTTGATTTGCTCGGGCTGCAAACGGGGGTTGCGCTTCAGACGGTTCAGCTCCGTCAAAACGATGTTGCTGATTGCTTTGGCTTCCAGGTAAGTATCCAGGTCTTCGTTGATATAACCCAGTTGTTTTTCTGCCCGGAACATATCCGTCAGGGCTGCATCGTAGCTGGTTTTCAGTTGGTTCAACTGTTTCATCGTTTCCACATCCGCCCCGAAACCCGATCCGCCAAAATCGATCCCTTTGGTGAGGTCGAGGCCGGGCCCCGCTGCCCCGGTAAATGGCAACAGACCGGCAAACATCCCCATGCCTCCACCGCCCGATCCCGGCATCGGTTGGGTGGATCCGCTCATCCCCGAAGCAGACTGTAGCGCTTCCGTACCTCCTTCTACTTTTGCCTCGAAAAGGAAGTTGTTGAAATTGCGGAGGTGAAACACGACCTGGTCTCCTTTTCGAACCTTTGGCCTGAGTACTTTTTCACCATTTTGCCGGTACTCCACCTCCTTGTTGTGGGCATTGTAGTACACATGCAACTCCTGTGCACCAACGGGCAATCGAATAAATTGGAGAATAGAAAGCAGGATGAAAACAGGTGTTTTCATGACGTTTAATTGATTGT
>JBFIJS010000076.1:0-10400 GCA_041600595.1 Saprospiraceae bacterium
ACATGGGGGTTTCGGAAAATGAGTCGGAGGCCATGAAGAAATCAATCGACGAAAGTATTATTAACAAAGTAATGCGGACAGCTGCGGATTATGACATGCATATCAAACTATAAAAAACAACAACAATGAAAACATTAATTATCGGTGCCACCGGGACCATTGGAAAAGAGATTGTAAAATTAAGTAAAGAAAGAGGAGATACAGTAATAACTGCCTCTCGAAAAGGAAAACCTTCCATAAATATTGATGACCCTACATCTCTGGATGACTATTTTAATAATGCTCCAGCTCTTGATGCCATTATTTGCGTTGCTGGAAATGCTAGTTTTGGAAAATTAGCTGACTTGGACGAAGATCAAATCAAATTAGGAATAAATAGTAAATTGTTAGGCCAGGTCAATTTGGTAAAAAAGGGACTTCAGCGGCTCAATCCCGGAGGAGTGATTATCCTTACAGGTGGCATGCTTGCACATGCTCCCTGGCCAGAAACATCTAATATAGCAATGGTCAATGCTGGTTTAGAAGGCTTTGTGAAAGCAGTGGCGTTGGAACTTGACAATGATAAACGTGTAGTAATTGTACATCCTCCTTTAATTCGTGAAACTGCGGAGGCAATGGGAATGGATTCGACTCCCTGGCCTTCAGCCCTAACGGTTGCTGAAACTTATATTTCCAATTTGAAAAACCAAACTAATGGAAATTCAATATTCGTCGAAGGATACAATCCTAATTGATTTTTGCTGACTGACAGATTTTAGAATAGAGCAGGAGAGGGCTACCATGTCATGTTCTAAAATAGCTTCACAATAAAACGATTTGAAGCTATTTCAGGACAAGACACCCTGGACAGGCGGTTAAATATCCCCTGGAAGTTGAGTTGTTAGAGTTACCCTTGCGGTGAGCCTTTTTGTTTTAGCCCTGCCGGACTTGGTTGTTGCAAACTGCCTGATGGGACGTTGCAAGTTACGCTGCGCTAAACTTGCAACGACAGTGAACTTGGGGTTATTCTTTATGGTGTTTAAAAATCTCGTTTGAATGAACCCAATATACTTCACCTTTAGTCACACCTGTCCATCCACTATTTGGAGGAGTGCTGTATCTTTTTGAGAAGAAAAAATAATTATTGTCAGGCGACATATATGGACAGAAATAAATCCAATCTTCATTTATCGGCTCGCCAAGATTAAAAAAAGTTGGTCTTTGCCATTTACCATTTTTTTTAAACGATACTGCAAACCCCTTTTCATCAGAATATGTATTGGCAGTTATTAAGAAACTTTCATCGGGTGAAACATAAGTACTTCTTTCTCCTTTTTCAGTATTTACTTCAGAACCAATGTTAACAGGATCGTCGAATTGTCCATTTCCTAAATATTGAGCACGATATATATCTCGTTCGCCTAACCCCCCTGGTCTGTCAGATGTAAAATACAAACTTCCGTCCGCAACCACAACAGGATATGATTCGGCATATTCCTGAGTTGATATGGGGTGTTCAACCTTTGTGGCTAATTGCCATTTACCATCGATTTTTTCACTTTTGTAAATGTCTGGTTTAGACTTTTTCATCCGGTCTTCGGGACTAATACCAAGAAAATACATTGTATTTCCGTCCTGGCTAATGGAAGGGTCAATTGCCACTGACTCTTTTTCTTGGTCCGTAAACATTTGTATAGGTTTTGGTAAAGTCCAATTACCTTCAATTAATTCAGAATGATGGATAACAAATTTTTTATTAATAATTCTTGTGAAAAACAACTCGGTAAAAAAAGAGTTAAAGACCGTATTAATTTCAATACTGTCCGTGTTAACTATTGACGGTGCAAATAATTTTGGTGTAGCGGTAGGTGGAGATTGATCTAAATACGGTTGATTAGAATTAGTTTGTTTACAGCCGAGTAAAACTATATTCAGTACAATTAGGTAAAATAGAAGTTTTCTTTTATTCATTTGATTTTTTTTCTAATTATTACTAAAGTTCTGCATTCCTGACAAAGCCAGTTTTAGCTTTTTCTGGCTATGTCATGGATGCACTGTGTGTGCCCGGAGAGGGCATCGGTTACTGTCAAAGATAGTGACTGTCCCTGACTTTTATTAGCGGGTATTTCGTGGGGGCAAGTCCCCCGGAGTAAATTCGGGATCAAAGTCCTTGGGTAAATAACCATAGGTGGTAGATGCAGACGGGTTGGGCCGGAAGAAGGTGTTCTTACCCGGGGAGATCTCCAAGTTGTTGCAAGTTACGCTGCACTAAACTTGCAACAACAGGTTATTTCTTAGTTATTGTACAGGGACTGTTCTAAAGCCTGACGTTTTGTATGAATGGGCTGCCGACCTTATGGGAGGCATGAACAATCTACAGATGATACTGCTTTCGTATTTCTTCACCAAGGTCCATTTTTTGTAATGTTCAGAAATTTTCCGTTCTCTAATCGAAAGGCACCACCATACCCTACAAACCATACCCTTCTTTTTTGATCCTCATAAATTTGGAATGTAAGTGGACCATAATTTCCCTCTGAAATTCGGTATTCGGTCAGGTCATCATCTTTTAGGCAATATATACTACGTGAGCAATTAAACCAAATATTGCCATTGGAATCTTCTATAATGCTCCCTGTTCCTTTTGCTTCTTTAAACAAACTACTTGTTATATCAGTAATAGTATCTTTATTATATGCATAGAGCCCTTTGGAAGTTGAAATTAAAAAACCCCCATTCTGGGTCTCAATTACCTCATTCACCAAGCTGGTATGAAGACCGTCCTTTTCAGATATGTTTATTAGCGAGTTTTTATCTTTTATATATACGCCCCCATTAGTACTAAACCAAATTCTACCACTACTATCTTCCATAATGTTGTGTATCATTTTAGTACTCGAAACACCAACTGTAGTGTCTTTTATTCCTTCTGGAAGTTCAAATGATGTAAAATTCTTTCCATCAAATTTACAGACACCATCAATGGTTCCAACCCACACTTGATTGTTCCTATCGGTCGCAATACACCAAACATCATTGCTTAATAATCCATCAGATTCGTAATAATTCGTCACTTTTTCTCCATCAACACTACTAATCCCATCTGTATGTCCAATCCAAATTTTTCCATCATTGTCTTCCGCAATGTCTTTTATTGTAACCCTTTTTCCTGATTGACTTTTTATACTATCAATATAAGTGAGCAAATTGTTGGATAATCTAAAAGCACCGCCTTGGGCTCCAAACCAAACATCACCTTTGCTGTCTTGAAACATCATTCTTACAACATCACTTATCTGATTTTTAAAATCCGGAAAAATTATTGGGCCCTGGCTTTTTTGATGGTCTAACCTTGTATCTGATATTGAATCAGCAGGTTTATTTATCTCTTTTTTAATCTTATTTTCTTGTCCGTTACAAGCAATCAGGATATTACAAAAAATAATTACCGTAAATATTTTGACTTTGTAAAATTGTAATTTTCTTAGTTTCATTCGTTCAGTATATTTATTTTATAATGTAAGATCATCTCATATTAAAATTAGCAAAAAAACGCAAACTACAACCTTTAAATTCAACCAAAAAAAAATGCAGGATGGAGCAATCCATCCTGCATTTTTTTATTAATCGGGCAGCGGTTAAAAATCCCCGCCGTCTCCACCGTCGTAGCCGCCGCGACCGCCGCCACGTTGTTTCTTCTGGTTCAGGCGGTAGTTGAAAGTGAGGGTCGTCTGCCGGGCTCGCCAGCGCCAGTCACCTTCTACGTAGAAATTTTCTCCTTCAGTTACATAGCGCCGGAGCCGGGTATTGAATAAATCGCTGATACTAAGCGTGAGGGTTCCTTTTCCTTTCAGGATATCCATGCTGGCGGCGGGATCCACATTCCACATGGCCAGACTCTTACCCTGCGGGTTTTTCCGGGGAGCACGATAGTTGAAATTTACCTGGAGGTCCACCTTTTTGAAGAGGGTTACCCGGGAAGATACGCGGCCAAACCAGGTGTAGGTGTCGGCGCTGAAATCCCGCCCTTCAAACTCACCGTTGATTTGTGAGCGGAAAAAGTTGACGTTTCCGTTCATTCGCCAATTTTTCATCAGGTCGTAGGAGAATGTAAATTCCAAGCCGTAATCGTCGCGGGTCGCCAGGTTTTGCGGACGGGTTTCTGAAGTCGTATCAGAAGTGACCATTCGGATACGCTCGATCACGTCTTCGGTGTGGCGGTAGAAAACAGAGCTGGTCAGCGATCCCTTGTCAAAGTATTTCAGGTAGCCAGCTTCGTAGGAGTTGGTAAATTCCGGATCGAGGTCAGGATTGCCACCCCAGATATTCCGGGCATCGCTGAAGGTCAGGAAGGGATTGAGCTCCCAAAAACCCGGACGCCGGATTCGCCGGCTGTAGCTCAGTTGAAAGGTGTTTTTTTCGTCTATTTCGTACCCGATAAAAACGCTCGGGAACAAGTTGGAGTAATCCCTGGGGTTGATCTGGTTGGTTTGTACCAATTCGGTGCGCACCTCCGAATATTCGTACCGCAGCCCGGTCTGGAAGGAGAACTGTCCGAATTTGTTGCCGTAGCTTGCGTAAGCGGCGTGGATATTTTCGTCGTACAGCAAATTGTTGGTGTAGTTGTCCAGAGCGACAAATTCTCCGTTTTCCACCTGCTCTACTTTGAAGTCATTTTTGATGTCGCGGATACCGCTCCGCAAACCCGCTTCGATCTTTTCATCGTCGTTGAGCGGCAAGGTGTAATCCAACTGGAAAATCAGATTCCGGTTTCCTTCCACATTGCGGGAACGCTGCTCCAGGTTTGCCCTGTTGGCGGGCGTAACTTCGTCGGGCAGGAAATGTTTTTCAATAAAAACGGAACGCTCTTCCTCTTCTTCGTCCTGATAACGGAAATCGAAATTCAGTTCGTGACCTTTGCGCTCAAACATTTTTTTGTAGGTCAGAGAGTATTCCAGGTTAGGTTCTTTTTCTACTTCATCGTCGGTTCGCACGGTGTACTCGGTTTGGTTGGAAAGGTCGTTGATGAAGTCGCGGTATTCGATGCGGTTAAAATTGTCATCGTCGCTGTAGCGATAGTTGAAAGCGGTGGTGAGGATGTTGCTTTCGTTGATAAAATAATCGGCCCCGAACCGGACACTGTTCGACAAACCGCCTCTGGTACGGCGTGACCTGTTGAGGGTGATCAGTGTCTGGTCTTCTTCGTAAAATTCCTGGTATTGATTGCCACCACCGGGCCCCTGCCGGTACCGCAAGGCATAGTTGGTAAAAAAGTTAAGCTTGTCCTGCCGGTAGTTCATGTTGAGGGCAACGCCATAATTATCCGGGTAACCGCCCGTGAGGTCGAAAGAGCCGTTCAGTCCTTTTTTCCGGTCTTTTTTCAAAATGATATTGATGATACCGGACATTCCCTCTGCCTCGTAACGGGCGGATGGGTTGGTTATCACTTCGATCCGGTCGATCATGTTGGCGGGGAGGTTGCGCAGTCCGTCAGAGTTGCTGATGCCAATCATACCGGAAGGCTTTCCGTCTATCAAAATACGAACGCCGCCGGCCCCTCTCAATTCTACATTACCTTCCACATCTACTGTTACGGAGGGCACATTGTCGAGCACATCGGCCGCGGTGCCGCCCTGATTAGCGAGGTCTTTCCCAACGTTAAACACCTTTTTATCCAAAGACAACTGCATGGAACTCTTTTCCGCCCGCACCTCAATGGCGTCGAGGACATTGGCTTCCGTGGACAGGTTAATTTCCCCAACGTCCAGAAATCTTTTTTCTTTTGTCAATACAACATCCGGC
This sequence comes from Saprospiraceae bacterium, assembly GCA_041600595.1. GTDB lineage: Bacteria > Bacteroidota > Bacteroidia > Chitinophagales > Saprospiraceae > UBA6168. Next base: position 5,782 of record JBFIJS010000076.1, read on the forward strand.
AGATTGAAAGGCTGGAAGCCGATAAAATCCACCTGTATATAGTACAATCCGGGCCGGGCATCCAGCGAAAACCCGCCGTCGGCCTCCGTAATGACCCCGGTGACCATGGAACTGTCCCGTTGGTTGTAGAGGGTGATCGTTGCAAATTCCAGCGGGGCTTTAGTCTCTGCGTCCAGCACTTTGCCTTTGATGGCGGCAGGTGGGGCAGCATCAGCAGCACCTTTCCAATTGCCGCGTTCCTGGGCGCTGAGGAGCAGGGGGAATAACAAAAAACATGTTAATGAGAAAGTCAGGATTTTTTTCATAAGTCGAGTAGTCTGTGCCGAATTCTAAAATAGTCCGGGAAAAATTAAACCGATTTTCCATCGGCATTGGCGTAAAGAAGATTGATTGGTAAAAACTCAGAAGTTTCGGTTTTACACTGTCAGAAGCGTTGAAAAAAGAAAGCTGTCCAGTTTAATTTTTCGTCTTTACTGTTATTAAATTTATAAAAATGAATATCTGTTTATTCGAAGTCGGGATTGTAACACCAAAGTTGATGCTATGTTGATGGATGGGACCTCAGATTCAACGAAACGGGAGAAATTATCAATGAAAACTGTGCCGGGTACCGTTTTGGGGAAAGTATTGACTGCCGGCAGATAGAAGTAATCCGCTACAAAGGCGGAGGTGCCTGGTCGGCTGTGGAGAGTTGCAGCGTATCGTACAAATAGATGCGGGCGGCGTTCCGGCCTTCCATCAACGCCGCTAAAAGAGGGGCTTTGAGTGGCGGTGGGTAGGCAATGTTTTCTTCGTAAACGTCCGTATATTTTTCCACAATCGCCGAGAGTTCCTTTTTTGTAAAATTGAATTGCCCGGCATAGTAGTCCAGCATTTTTCCTTTCATTCCTTTGGCTTTACACAGCTCAAAAGCCAGTCGTACTTCTTCCACCTGCCCAATACATTCGAACGGGGTGTGCTCAGTCATGCCCAACATTTGCCGGAACCAAATTTCGTTTTCGGGCAGGTCGAATAAATTGACCCCGCCGAACATTTCATTGACCAATGCAAAAGGTAAATACGCCATGTAATTCAGCCATACATAGGCGCATTTAGCACATTTTTTACACCACGGTTTGTCAATATTGCAGGAATGCGTAGCCGGCACAGCGGGCAAATGGTTTCGCAGTAAATTAAAAATGACAACATCATACACGGGTTGCAACAGACTGAAAAAGGAAAAATTGGTGATCAGGTTTGCCCGGATATATTGATTGATCAAAACTTCCGCCTGGTAGGATTTACCCCATTGGTGATTGATCTCCTCCCCCGTTTTTTGCCAGATCAAATTCCCCTTGTTGGCGCTTCGCTCGTGCCCCAGCATGACGTTGGTGTAACCCTGCGTCAGCACAACGGGCAAGGCCGCAAATATGGAGGCAGGCGTTTCGGCAGCCGTGATGGAGCTGATCGACGGGTTGACAGACAGGGCTGTAACCGGAGCGTCGAGGAAACTATCATAGACCCATTGACGGTGGACTTTTACCGGCTGGCATTGTTCAATAAGTTGCCCGGTCAAATAATGTTGTTTTTCAGCCGGGCCATATATGGAATGAGAATAGGTAAAGACCGCATAAGGTATTTGTCGGTGCTCCAATAATTTCAGGGAAACCAAACTGTCCTTTCCGCCTCCGCAAAATACAAGGTTGTCAGTGGCACCTTTTTTCAGGGTAACGGGCAGCGGTTGACGGGTGGGGAAATGATGTTCCTGAAAAGACGGGATACGGTAGTCGGGAAGGTTATTTTCATAACGCCATTGCGCCCAGACCTTCCTGGCTATTGTTTCCCATAATTCAATAAATGACGGCGTAAGGAAGGCGTTATATTTTCCAAAGTCAATATCGGTTGGCGCCAGACTCAATAATTTATTAAATTCAAATGCCATAATATGGAAATAAATGTTTTCCATAAAATCCTTCCCGTATTTATTTTCCAGGAAATAAAAATCAATTTCTTCGTACCAATAGGCGGTCTCAAACCGGTGTTCCCCGTAAAGAAAAGTAAAAGATAAATGATTGCTGGCTCGCTGGATATTTTCAAATTTTATTTTCATTTACTAAATTAAATTTGACTGCCACATCTAAAATTGATTAACTCAGAATCAGCCCCTGTCAACTCTCATAAACCTGATATCAACTCTTACCAATAAACACCCATTCTCAACAGTATTTATTTTTTATTTGGGGTAACCCAATAAATATAAAATAGTGATCGGGCCGTCTTTGATTTTTTCTATTTCCCATTTAAAATGGGTTCTGTTTTTAACTTCTGTAGTCATTTGTTTCATTTCTTCAACAGTGTAGGTTCGAAGAACTGAAACCACGCCATCCCAAAGAATAAAAAGCGGAACGATGGGGATTAAGTAAGTGAAAACCAACCGGCCGAGCGAAAAAGGTTTAATAAATGGAGTTGTAAAAAGAACCATGAAAAAAGAAAACATATTCTTCAACACGTGCTCCAGGTTTCTTTCCTGAATTTCAAAAATGGCAATCGGCATTCTGGCGTCCACGGCATTTTGTAAAATTTGCCGGGCATCTTCATATTTAAAATGGTGAAAAGAAAGAAATTGGGTTCTGAATCCTGTTAATTGTTGTGGGACATCCAAAGCATTAATACTTTCGGGAACGTATTTAAATGCTTCTTTATCAGCCAGCAGCATTTTTTTAAAGGCTTCGATATTGGGGTAATAATCAGTGAGTGTTACTTTTATTTCGGGTATTACTGTTTTTAATCGCTCAATTATTTTTTCCCAGCCACCTCCACCGCCCGACGCCAGGTCAATTATTTTTTTTTGCCCGCTTTTTTGCAGGCCTTTTATTAATACGGGCGTTATTTCTTTATAAACGTCCACTTTATTAGTGATAAATTGCAAAAAGTCAGTTCCATAATTGCGGATAAATTGTGGAAACCAGGGTAAGTCTTCAAATTCAAAAAGATGTCGTCGCTTCATGTGGTAATTTTTCCGGATTTTTTTTTAGCGTTTAAACTATAGGCCCAAAAGTAGGTTCTTTCAAATAAAATATCCTAACCAAAACTTGCCGGGTTGCCCCGATCGGGTGAGTTGCTAAATCATCAGAAATACCAATGAGCCATCCAGACTGGGAGAAAATTCCCCCTTTTGACATTCCTTCTTTTAACAAAGCCGAGGAGACCTTGCACCAGGCTACTCAATTCCTGGCCATGGTCGGTAAAAATTATTTGCCCCACCGGGAGGATGACAGCCACGTAAATGTTGGCTGGTCGGCTGAGCAGCAGGCCATGCTGACCTGGCCCCTGCCGGAAAGCCTGCTGCAGGTAGCTTTGCATGTTCCCTCTTTTCATTTGCAACTACACAATGCTGCCCACGATGTACTCCAGCAGTTCGACTTGCACGGTTCGACCAAATCGGATGCGTTTGACTGGTTGCAGCAGGCACTTTCCGGGCAGGGAATACCACCGGAAAAGCTGCAATATATTTCTCATTACGATGTCCCGGAGCATCCGGTCGATAAGGGGGCTGCTTTTACCCGGCCCGCTGCGCCGCTGCTGAACACGTGGATGACGATCCGCAGCAATGCCAATGTAGTGCTGCACCAGATGGCCGGTTTATTTGAGGAGCCTTCCGATGTCCGGATATGGCCCCACCATTTCGATACGGGTATTTATCAGTCATTGCCGGGCAGCTTGCAGCGAAAGGGGATCGGCATGGGGCTGGCCTTGACGGATGCCATGTTTAATGAGCCTTATTTTTATACTTATGCCTGGTCGCTGGATCATTCCATTGATTATGCCTCCTTGTCAATCCCGGAGTATGGAGGTTGGCACATCGCTCCGGATGGGTGGAATGGGGGATTTCTCCGGGCTTCGGTGCTCTTTCGGGAACCGGATCCTATTCTGCAACAAAAGATGACCATTTCTTTTTTGCGGGAAACCTCCAACAGCCTCTTGCAAGGGATGGACGCTGACTTCCGGGTTTAGTAGAAATGGTTTTTTGTGGAGGTAGCAGTCGGCGTAGCATAATTGATCTTTTATTTTCAAAAAGATGTGATACCAAACCGGAGCAGGTCCTTGCACAGGTTCGCTTGCCACAGAGTTTTTAAGTACATCCATCATTGCCCTTCGGCATCTTTCACGCACCGGAATCCCGTATGGCTCAGGCCGGTGTCGGGGCTGGATTTCATCCGTCGGGCATTGCGGTAGCCAGAACAAAAGTCATCGTTGCACAGAAAAGAACCGCCGCGCATCGATCGCTGCTGCAGGTAAGGCATCTGAGGGTCGTAACTACTGGCAGGCCCTGCGGTATTGGGTTTTTTCGCATCAGTCTGAGCATAAAAATCATAGTGGTACCAATCCTGGCACCATTCCCAGACGTTTCCCGGCATTTCAAACAATCCGTATCCGTTAGGTGGAAAAGACCGGACCGGAGCAGTGGTCAGGAAGCCATCCTTTGCCAGGTTTTGGTAAGGGAAAACGCCTTGCCAGAAGTTTGCTTTGGGTGGTCCCTGGTTCACGTCTTCATTGCCCCAGGGGTAGATATTGCCTTCCAGTCCACCACGGGCGGCCCATTCCCATTCGGCTTCAGTGGGCAGTCGTTTGCCCGCCCA
>JBFIJS010000077.1:0-10386 GCA_041600595.1 Saprospiraceae bacterium
CAGGGTCATCCAGATGAGCATAGCAAGTGATAAAAGAATAAGCCAAAAGCGTACGTCTTTGTAGATGGTGTTTGTTTTTTCCATGAGCATTTTGAACAAATTAAGTCCAAACAATAGGTAAATAAGTGAGATCATCATAGCAAAACTTCTTTAGGATTATAATTGCCGTTATCTCATTACATGACAAAAAAATTACAGGTCATCGATGCTGATAACGGGTGAATATGTTCATTAGGGAAAGAGGCTAAAAAATAAAAGGAATAAAAAAGGTTGGGAAGTAAGAACGGTTTCCTAAAGAATGTTTTGATACTACCAAATAGTCAAAAAGAATGCCATTAGATTTTTTCATAACAGGAACGAATCATTAAAGAACGCAACCCTCTTTTTTTTGCGGTATTACGGTGCATTTCCAGCCTGTTCAAACCCATCGGAATCATACGCTTTTACATCAAAATATTCCGAACAAAAGAATGCGAAACCATTGAAATAAAAGGGCTTTAGAGTTAATATAATATTTTTTTAAAATAGAAATGTTCTACTGTCCAACACATTGACTTTAGCCGTCATTTGTCACTAAAAATAAACTTGAACCACCCCGGAAAACGGTCTTCGTTTTATTCCTTAATTTTTGCCTGTCACTTTTTTTCAGAAAAAATAAAAAGCCGGGATTTGGCAGAATTTTTGGCCAAATTAATTTCGTTTTTCTTCCATATCATCCTTCTCATTTCATATTTCGATTTTCTCTCAACGGTGACCAGAACTATCTTTCGGATAAAATATTCGACGCTTAAAGACTGGCTTATTGTTGAAAAAAAAATCCAGATCAAAGACCATTAAAACTTTATTTTCAGAAATAACTCCAGATGAACGAACAGCTCCAGATTTTATTCAAGGAATCGCTACAGCATTACCGGGCCAGACAATTAAAAAAAGCGCTTAATACCGCTCAGATCGCTCTCGAGTTTGGGATGAACGGTGGTGCCGACGATCGCGGTATCATCCAGACCAGGCTGTTACTTTCACGAATTTATACCACCAACGGGCAGTACCAGAATGAGCCGTCTTTTTTTACCAAAGCCCTTAAAAATATTGAGCAATCCATTCAATTAAACCGGCGATTAAAAGATCAGCAAATCGATATTGAAGTGCAGCGACGACTGGGTGAAGTGCATTTATACTTAAAAGAATCCGGAAAAGCAGCTCACCATTTAAAACGGAGCCTGACCGTAGCTCAAAAGGCAGGCGACAGGGAAGGGGTCATTTATGCTTTAGCAGCTTTGAGTCAGTTATCCATTGCCGGCAACAAGGCAGAGGAAGCCATAAAATGGGCCGAGGAGGCACTGGCTCATTTAGCCGAATATATTAAAAAAAATCACCGGGATCTATGGGCAGCTGTGTACCTGCAACTTTCCCAGGCTTACATAAAAAATCAGGATTACTCCAGATCGCTGGAGATAAGCCAGCAGTTGATCCAGCTTTCCCGGGAACTGGGCGACATTGAAAAAGAAATCATAGCCCTGCGGAATATTGCCATTGTTTGCAGCGTAAAATCGAATTTTAAAATCGGGATGCAATATTTACTGGAAGCCATCAATAAGTGTGAAGCGATCGGTTACCAGGAGCTTTATGTGCAGTTGCAAATAAATATCGGAACACTTTACGCTCACCTGTACAATTTTCCGGAAGCCGTGAAAAGATACGAAATGGCACTGGAAGAGAACGGGGAACTCCTGGAAAACAACAGCAAGCTGATCGTTTATAATAACCTCGGCAACATATACCTCACCACACATCACCCGGAAAAAGCACTGACCTGTTTTGAACATTCCTATCAACTGGCCATGTCCGAGGCAGAACCCGATATGGAAGCACACGCACTAGCCCAGTTGAGCCGGGCCAATCTGCAACTGGGCCAGTTGCCGGAAGCCAAGACCCATTCCCGGCTGGCGCAACAATTGATCGATCAGATCAAGCCTGTCAATGGCCGGCAAATCAACCTGCTCAACTGCGCTGAAATTGCATTTTTAGAGGGAGATTTCACCAAAGCCCACCAGTTCACCGACAAAGCAATTCAGGCAGCCCAAGAGGTAAAAGATGATGTCTGCGAAATTCGCTGCTACAAGCATAAGGCCAGGATTTACAAGTCGGAAAAAGCATTCGAAAAAGCACTTGAATACGAGGAAAAATACGGCAAGATCCAGGAAGCCTTTGCCCAGGAGCAGTTCAACCGCCAATTTCTCGACATGGAAATCAGAAACGCCATTAAAGAGAAACAAAAAGCCATCGAAGCGCTGACGAGGGAAAACGATTACCAGGCACTGCTTCTGCAAAAAAGCGATCAACTGGCTTCGCAAAACAAAGAGTTGATGCAGGTGAATGAAGACCTGAAACAGTTTGCCTATGTGGCCAGCCACGACCTGAAAGAACCGATCCGTATGATCGGCTCGTTCACCCAGATTATTCACAAAAAAACAAAACTATTACTCGAAGCGGAAGATCATCAATATTTTGAGTACATCATTGAAGGTGTTAACCGAATGAACGAGTTGTTAGACGGCCTGCTCAAATACACGACCATTGGCAAGCACCAGTTGAATATGGAAGAGGTTGACATGATCTATGTGATCAACGTGTGCCTGGCCAATCTTCACGTAAGAATTGAGGAAACGACCGCTGACATTTCCTTTGGTCAATTGCCCACCGTGGTTAGCAATAAATCTTTGCTGATCCAGCTTTTCCAAAACCTGATCAGCAATGCACTGAAATTTTCCAAAAAAGACCAGTCTCCGGAGATTAAAATAGGACATTATACGGGGGAGAATGAGCAGGTCTTCTTTGTCAAAGATAACGGCATCGGTATTTCACCAAAAAACAAAAAAGAGATCTTCGATATGTTTTACCGCTTGCATGCCCGCAACGAATACGAGGGCACAGGCATCGGGCTGGCCATTTGCCAGAGAATTGCCAAAAGGCTGAACGGCAAACTATGGGTGGACTCCATCCCCGGGGAAGGCTCGACTTTTTATTTTTCGATGCCGGTCTGATTATTTTCTCAGCACACTAACCGGCATATTTTTGTCGAATTTGCCTGTCAGCACCGGGGTTTGTGCTCCAACCGTATATCCGCTGACATTTCGCTGTGTGAAGTGGAAAACTTCATCGATGGTGACAATTTTATCGTAGTTGGCATCGGCCTCACCTTTCAGTCCCCTGATCAAAAAATGACTAAACACCCCCGAGCGAAGGCCACTATCTTCGAGTGATACCTCCTGCCCTTTCGAAGACATCAGTAAAGCCGTCCCGCCCTGGCTGTTCTCAAATGCGCTGTAATAGCGATTCAACATACTATTCATGGTACTCCGGGAGGCAATCATATCGGCCTCCAGGTTGGCACCATACAGCGAACCGGCATGGCAGGCATCGCCCAGCACCAATTTATGCCGGGCTTTCGACCCGTCCAGAATTTGACGGATCTCATGATGATAAAGGCGGTTGTCGAAACCATCAAAATCGACAGGAATAAAAGCACCTTCCACACCGTGGCCGGAGAAATAAAATAAAACAACGTCATTTTCATCTGCCCGTAAGAAAGTATTGCGCATTGCAGTCAGGATGTTCTCCCGGGTAGCATTGTCGTCTACCAGCACGATAATCTGATCGTCGGGCAGGGCGCCTCCCTCCGGGCTTTTCAGAAAAGCATAAATCTGATAGGCATCATCGTCGGTGTATTTGAGTGATGGCATGTGGTTGTAGCTGGCCACGCCCACCACCGTGGCCCAGATCCGGACAGAAGATTTTTCCACCATCGGGACGGCTGCCGGGGCCGTCTCATCTTCAGCCGATTTTTCTATGATTATTTCATCTGGCATCGGTGGTGCACCGTAGGTTTCGGACTCTGGTTTGGTGGTCAGATGCAGGTTGACGGGCTGGCCGTTGACCCACTCGCCGGTTTGGGAGACGCCATTTCCGTCAGTAAATATGCCCGGGCCGTTTTTTTTGCTGAAAGCCCATTGCCCGTTGAAGATGGCTCCGTCCGGATAAAACATGACACCTTTGCCATGAAAGCGGCCATCCATAAAACCACCCTCGTATTTTCCACCTTCATAAAAACTGTAAACGCCCATGCCGTTGGGCAGGTTAGCTTCCCATTGCCCCTGGTAGGTATCGCCGTTGGCGTAGTTCATAGTGCCTGTTCCGTGAAATTTATTTCTCAAAAAACCACCGGTGTACTCATGGCCTTCCTGAAATATGTATTTACCGTTACCCTGCCGCCAGCTTTCTTCCCAGGTTCCCAGGTATTTGTTGCCGTTGGCACAATATAAAATGCCATTGCCGTGGGGCTTTCCATCGGCAAAATCTCCCACGTACCGATTGCCGTTGGCATACTGATATTTACCATATCCATTCAGGCAATCACCTTCCTGGCAGCCGGCCGGGCCGGCATTTTTAACGGTGAACGAGGAAAAAATAAAGGTGGAAACCACCACTGCTACACGAATTAACTTTGTCATAGTTCTGGGTCTTTGAATCAAATGAAAAAATAGGAAGTAATGGGTAGCAGTAGCTCATTCTCTAATGGTTGTTAGCGTATCGGATTCCTTTCCGGGCGATTTGAATTTTCCGGGCTTACTTTGCGGCGTTGGTCATGTCCATGAAGACGATAAAGGCAGGTTCGCAATTTTTTGGAAAAATTTCATCGCACCCAATAAAAAAGGGTCTGAAAATATGAAATGGCAAAAAGATGAACGCTTAACGAACGGATCGTGATAATTTATTATTTGACCAAACGATTTTAAATAAAAACTAGCAAAAGTTGCTTTTTCCAAAAGGCTCAATCTTGTCACAATTTTTGAAGGTGATGGTAAAAAAACAACCAACACCTTTCCGTACACCTACCCTTTTTCCGCAAGCACTTGATTTGTTATTTTGACAAATTAACTGAAAAGTGCAAAGCATCAGGATGCGTCAGGCTTCCCCGCTTTTTATAAAAATTGAGTTCAACATCCTACGTATTAAGCTGATCGACAACCATTTACAATCCTCACCCTGAGTCCTTAAGAAAAAACATCAGGCATGAAGCCTCCAATATTCCCGATTATGACTCAGACTACCGAATGGCATACCGCATTTGTCCAGCGAATCTTTCATTGTTGCTTATTGCTGAACCTTCACGTAGCCGCTACGGCTGCTGCTCCATTTTTGAGCCCTCCCCCACCCGACACTTTTGTCATGGCCACTGTACTGGAATGTGGCGACGACTCATTGCAGTTGTGTACCAACCTGACCAATCTTGGAGGCACGCCCAGCAGCGTTTTTGCCTGCAACAGTCCCGTCAATGGCAGCCTGACGGTGCAAAATGACACCTGTTTTTTTTACCATCCCATCGAGGGTTTCTCCGGCAGCGATACGGCCTGCATCATCGTGTGCAACAACCAAAACCTCTGCGACACTTTTTACTTCGACATCTTTGTTGAATCCTGCGAACAGTGTGCGGACATCCCGTACGATCTGCTCACCCTGCAACTCGACGACTGCGCAGGAACGGCTAAAATATGCAACCCCTTCCCGCTGGGAGAGGCTTTGTTGTATGACTATCAGGTCAATGGTTTGCCTTATGCCGGAAACGTTGGTATCTGCACCTTCGACACCCTTTACAGCTATAGCTACGGCTCGATTCCCGGCGGTGGAAATGCCGGGCCATACGAATTGCAATCGTGGCTGATCGACGGGATCGCCTACAGCGGCGCTTTTCAGAATATTCACGAGTTGGTCGATCTGATGAACATGCTCGATCTGGCGGGTGACTGGCAACTGGACACGGTGACCTTGAATATCATCAGTTTTAACACAACTTCGGACTACGGCCAAATGACCATTGTGCAGACGGCCTCCAACGACCTGGCCATTCTCAGTAAAAATTCAACGACTGCCCCTGTTGGCTCGTCCATTTATTTGCCGACAGGCGTACACGAAGTAACGCTCCAGCACCAATTGGACGACCAGTGCGTCGATACCTTCACGGCGGTTGTTTATTGCCATCAGTCTGCTACCCTGTACGACACCGTGACGGTCAATGAAACTAAAACCTTCTGCCCCGATACCGCCAACTTGCCGGGCGTACTGCAAGCCATCGATGCTTCGTGCAATAACTGTCAGTTTGTAAGTTTCACCGCCTCCACCGATTGTGTCGCCTACACGGGCAAGGGAGTCGGAACGGACCGGTTGCTAATCACTGCCTGCGACCAATACGGCGTTTGTGATTCCACAACGGCCTTTATCACGGTGGTAAACAGTGGCCAGCTCCCCGTGGCTCATCCCGACCGCGATACCATTTTCGAAAACACCACCTCCGCGTGGGGACTGCTGGATAATGACCAGCTCAACGGAGAGTTGAAGAATATTTTCATCCTGCAACAACCGCAAAACGGGTCGTTACAGATCAGTACCGATTTCGATATCACCTACACACCCGATGATGGTTTTTGTGGTTGGGACGGCATCACCTACCAGATTTGCAACGAAAATGGCTGCGATACCACAACGGCAACCATGCTGGTTCGCTGCAAAGCTCCCCTTATTTATCAGGGTTTTTCTCCAAACGCTGACGGGAAAAACGATACGTTTACCATTTTTGATATTGAAAATTTTCCACAAAACAGCCTGCGGGTTTTCAACCGCTGGGGTAACCTCATTTACCAAAAAGACAACTACCAAAACGATTGGGACGGCACGAGTATGAATGGGGAATTGCTGCCCGATGGTACCTATTTTTATTTGTTTGAAATAAATGACCGGGAACATTTCAGCGGCTATGTGCAGCTGAATCGGTGAGACGGGATGAACGCCCGATCGTATGCTGAAGTTTTCTGCAAAGTTTGCGCTCTCTGCGAAACATTAGACAAATGCCCACCTTGTATCCGGTTTATTTTTACAAAACAAATTCAATCCCTTTCTCCACCATTTCTTCGTAGCGTTGCTGTTTAAAAATTAATTATTAACATGCGGGGCAGGGATAAACCGATCTTTTTGCAACTTCCCAGCGTGCCCTCACGGCAAGGGCAATTTTTCGGCCCGTTTGTGTGAATGAATAAACCGGATATGTCAGAATTTAATCAAACCATGCTGGATGTGGTCACCGTACAAGCCCCCGGCCGCATCAATATTATCGGAGAACATACCGACTACAACGACGGGTTGGTGCTTCCCGCCGCCATTGATAAGAAAGTCACTGTTCGGATTAGTCGTAACAACCAGGACGGGGTCGCCAGAATATTGGATACCCATGGACAGCATACCTTTTCTTTTAACCTGCAAGACTTCCGCCCGATTCGAAAACGCTGGTACAACTACGTGATGGGCGTGGTACACGAACTGCAACAATTGGGTGGAAAAATAGCCGGCTTCGACGCAGAATTTGCCGGGGACGTGCCGATCGGAGCTGGTATGAGTTCTTCGGCGGCGCTCGAATGCAGCTTTGCCTTCGCCCTGAACGAGTTATTCAGACTGGGATTCGACCGGCAGCAACTCATTCGGGCAGCTCAGATGGCCGAGCATAATTTTGTCGGCATTAAATGTGGTATCATGGATCAATTTGCCAGTGTGATGGGACGCAAAGACCACGTCATGCTGCTGGATTGCCGCAGCCTCGACTTTCAGTATTTTCCTTTCGAACTGAACGATTATCAACTCCTGCTTTTAAATACCAACGTATCGCACACCCTGGCTTCCTCGGAGTACAATACCCGACGGTCGGAGTGCGAGGAAGGCGTAGCAATTTTACAACAAACCTACCCCGGCATTACCAGTCTCCGGGATGTCCATTTGAATCAAGTGAACGCCAGTAAGGTCAACATGCCCGAACATATTTTTCGACGCTGCCGGCACATCGTCACCGAAAACCAGCGGGTGCTGGACGCCACCCGGGCTCTTTTGGCCAGCGACTTCCGTTCATTGGGGAAATTGATCTACCAATCGCATTTCAGTTTGCAAGTAGACTACGCAGTGAGCTGCCCGGAACTTGATTTTCTGGTGCAACAAACGCTCAACCGGGAGTACATCCCGGGCAGCCGGATGATGGGAGGTGGTTTTGGAGGCTGTACCATTAATATGATTGCCAAAAACAGGAAAGACGAATTTTTAGAGGAAATTGCGGAGAGCTACCGCCGACAGTTTGGCATCGAACTGACACCAATTGAAGTGGCTATAGCCGACGGGGCGAAAGTAGTCAGTTAACGTGGGAGGGAAGAACCGGAAAAAATACGTTTTACCTGCAACAAAAAGCCCTTGTAACTCACTGAATTACAAGGGCTTTCGCATTTAAAGTGTGATCCGGACAGGATTCGAACCTGTGACCGTCTGCTTAGAAGGCAGATGCTCTATCCAGCTGAGCTACCGGACCATTTATGATAAGGAACTAAAATTTGAGCGGCAAATGTAGCTATTTCTTGTAAATAACAACCCGTTCCGGCTATTTTCAAAACCGTTTTTTCAATTTGGCGGTTCCCAATTATTTCCTTTTTCCTACCTTGGGCATTTTCAAAACCGAAACAGTTCCTGCGGCGACCGGATCGACTGCCGGACTGCTAACCGCCAAACCTCACCATGTCTGTAAAAATTGAAGCCAGCTGGCAAGCCCTGTTGAAAACCGAATTTGAACAACCTTATTTCCAGGCGGTGACCACTTTTATCCGCCGGGAAATGGCAGCGGGAAAAACGATCTATCCGCCGGGGCCGCTCATTTTCAATGCGTTTAATCAAACACCGGTCGATCGGGTCAAGGTCGTGGTGTTGGGGCAGGACCCTTACATCAAGCCGGGGGAAGCCATGGGGTTATCTTTTTCGGTACCCAAAGGCGTGCGGGTTCCGCCTTCCCTGCAAAATATTTATAAAGAACTTCATTCCGATCTTGGCTGTCCGATCCCCAGCCACGGGGACCTGACCAAATGGGCCGGGCAAGGTGTTTTTCTGCTCAATGCCGCCCTTACCGTAGAGCAAGGCAAATCCAATTCGCACGCAAAATGTGGCTGGCACACCTTCACCGATGCTGTCATCCGCCGAATTTCGGAGGCAAAGACCGGGTTGGTCTTTATGCTGTGGGGAAATTTTGCCAAACAAAAAGCAGCTCTGATCGATCCATTCAAGCATCTGGTGCTCGAAGCAGCTCACCCATCGCCCCTGGCCGGCGGCGCATTTTTTGGCAGCAAACATTTCTCAAAAGCCAATGAATACCTCGCCACTCAGGGAAAAGAAACGATCGACTGGTGTCTTTCGGAGGGAGCATGAATTCATGCCTTATTCAGCATTAATCCATCCTGCATAACGATTGTTCGGTCACTCATTTTGGCGAGTTCTTCGTTGTGGGTGACGATGAGAAAGGTTTGGTTAAAATCTTTGCGGAGCTGAAAAATCAGATCGTGAAGTTCTTTGGAAGAAGCCGAATCGAGATTGCCGGATGGCTCGTCCGCAAAAACAACGGATGGTTGGTTCATCAGCGACCGGGCTACGGCTACTCGCTGTTGTTCGCCGCCCGACAGTTGGGTTGGCTTGTGGGTAAGTCTTCCGGATAGCCCCAGGTAATCGAGTAATTCCTTGGCCCTTTTGGTAGCGGCCGCCTCTCCTGTTCCTTTGATGTAAGCAGGAATACAAACATTTTCGAGTGCCGTAAATTCCGGTAACAAATGATGAAACTGGAAAATAAAACCAATGCGCTCGTTTCTGAATTTAGCCATTGACTTGAGGTCAAGGGAGGAAACATCGGTACCATCGAATACAACCTTGCCCTCATCCGGCTGATCCAACGTGCCCATAATGTGCAGCAGGGTGCTTTTACCAGCCCCTGATTTGCCGACAATGCTTACGATTTCTCCTTGCCGGATGGCAACATTTACGCCTTTGAGAACGTGTAATTCGCCGTAAGATTTATGGATATTTTTTGCTTCAATCATAGGGCGGCAAAGGTAACTGAATTTCTCCTTAACCTTGAAAGGATTATCACCGATCAATTTTTGCTTTCAAATGAATTCTGAAAACGGATAGGGTACCCGGTCGCAGTGCCATTAGGTATTCACAGAAAATTCAATCGATGATACGAGCGGCGACTGAAAATCATACAGCTCTGTGTCACCGGCCCAAACCTGCTGTGGTCAGACGCTGGTATTGACCTGGTTCCCATTCGGACACGCCCCCCCGGGTCTGTTTCGACTGTTACCGAGAACTCACACAAATCACCGGACCAGCCGTCGATCGTCAGGAAAAAGATATAAAAAGGAGCCAGGCAGCCAGTTTCAACAAAGCCGGTCGTGACACCATTGGTTAATTCCAAATAATCAGAAACGGGAATGGACTCGTTACTAATTCCGGAGATGGATTAAATCTGAGCTTGTATGC
>JBFIJS010000078.1:0-10382 GCA_041600595.1 Saprospiraceae bacterium
CACCTGGAACCCGATAATGATAGCATCAGAAGCTGAGGCCAGCAGGATATCTGATTCGGCGATTTGTCCAACTGCCCGGTGGATAACATTGACCTGTACCGTTTCGAGTGAGAGTTTGATCAGCGAATCCGAGAGTGCTTCCACGGAGCCATCCACATCACCTTTAACGATCAGGTTAAGTTCCTTGAACGTACCCAAAGCCAATCGGCGTCCGATTTCATCGAGACTGATCCGTTTGGTTGCCCGGTTGGTTTGTTCCCGGTTGATACGGGCTCGTTTGTTAGCTAACTGCCGCGCTTCCGATTCATTTTCCATGACCTTGAAGCGCTCTCCTGCCTGCGGTGCACCACTCAGACCGAGGATGGCGACAGGTACAGAAGGTCCGGCTTCTTTTACACGCTGACCACGTTCATTGAACATGGCTTTTATTTTACCGGAGTATTCTCCAGCGACCATCGGGTCACCAATTCTCATGGTACCACGCTGGACGAGCAGGCTGGTTACATAGCCTTTTCCTTTATCCAGAGAAGCTTCGATGATAGTTCCCTGAGCCAGGCGATCCGGATTGGCTTTCAACTCTCCGAGCTCAGCCACCAGCAGTACTTTTTCCAAAAGCTCAGGAATGCCATCACCTGTTTTGGCAGAAATATCCTGCGACTGGTGCGTCCCCCCCCATTCTTCAACGAGGATATTCATGGAAGCCAACTCCTGTTTGATACGGTTGGGGTCGGCTCCTTCTTTGTCGATTTTGTTGATGGCAAAAACCATTGGAACCTCTGCCGCTTGCGCGTGGCTGATGGCCTCTTTAGTTTGTGGCATCACATTGTCGTCTGCAGCCACCACGATGATGGCAATGTCAGTCACTTTAGTACCCCTGGCCCGCATGGCAGTAAATGCCTCGTGACCCGGAGTATCCAGGAAGGTTATTTTTTTCTCATTCACAACCACCTCGTAGGCACCGATGTGCTGGGTAATACCCCCTGCTTCACCGGAGGCCACATTGGCTTCCCGGATAAAGTCCAGCAAGGATGTTTTACCGTGATCGACGTGCCCCATCACTGTGACGATCGGGGCCCTTGGCACCAGATCTTCTTCTGCATCTTCCTCATCCAACTCAGCATCCGTTTGTTCTTCTACGCTGATGAATTCTACTTCGTGATCATATTCATTGGCGACCAATTCGATCAATTCCGCATCCAACCGTTGGTTGATGGATACGAACACCCCCAGGCTCATACAGGTTGTGATAACATCGGCAGCTGCGACATCCATCATGTTGGCCAATTCCTGCACGGTCACAAACTCCGTAACCTGCAGTTTGTCCGTTACGCCTTCCATCTCCATCATCTCCTGTTTTTCCCGGATACGTTCCCGGGAATCTCTCCTCATTTTCTGGCGCTTCTTCTTACCTGCACCAGACAAGCTGGCCATGGTTTTTTTGATCTGGTCGTCTACTTCTTTCTTAGAAACCTCTTTTACGTCTTTCCGGCGGCCTGTTCCGGTACCTCTCCTGCCATCATCTCGGCGGGTGGAAGTATCGTCGGAAGCAACTTTCCTCCGTTTGCGCTTGCGTCTGTTTCTGTCAGATGTATCAGAAGATGCAACTGGCTGTTTGGATTTAGACCGGTCGTCATCCTCATCGCCCCTGATTCTTTCCTTAGCCCGCTCGCCTTTGGGTTTCTCATCTTTTTTCTTCTTTTTCGGCGTCTTCTTTTTGCTGACGTCGATTTTGCCCAAAATTTTCAACCCTCGCAGTTCGGGTGCAGAAGCGCGTACGACATCGTCTTCGTCGTCTGCGGCCATTTCACCATCTTCTTCCGGTTCAACGGGCGGTAAAACCGTTTCATTATCCTCTTCTTTTGGGGCAGCTTTTGGGGCAGCAGGTTGTTCTGCCTTTGGCGGTTTAAGCTCCTCTTTCGTTTCTTTCGCTGCCGGCTGTGGAGCCGGTTCCTCTTCCTTCTGTGGCTTTTCCGCTACCGTTTTTTCCTGGGCTGGTTCTTCTTTTTTCCTGGTTGGCAGTCCTCTCCTGTCCAGGTCGATTTTACCTTTTATCTTGAGTCCGATTTTAGGCTCTTCTTTTTCGGTTTTTGCTGCAACTGGCTCGGCCACGGCCGGCTCTTCCTTCACTGGGGGAGGAGGAGACGTTTCAGCGACAGGTTTAGGCTCAGGCTCAATTTTCGGTGGCGGTGGTTTAGGCGGTGGTGGTGGCGTTGGCGGAGGTGCTACGACCACTGCGTCGTCCGCGGCCGAGGCCTCCCGCTCCTTTTTCATGGATGGGCGCAGGCCGATGGTCATAGAGTCTGCCTGCTCTTTGATGGCAATAGATTTGGAATACTCCCTTACCAGAAGTGTTTCCATTTCATCCGTCACCTTTGACGTGGGTTTGTTTTCCAGTTCAAACCCCTTGTCCTTGAGGAACTCTACAATCGTACTAGTACCTACGTTAAGTTCTTGCGCTACCTTGACTAAGCGTTTACTCATTAAAAAAATTATAATAAAAAAATATTCAATGACAGTCCAAAAATCATTAGGCTCTTAACCTGCGGGTATTTTTACTGTCTTTAATTAATCGTCAAATTCTGCGGCCAGGATGTTCATCAACTCTTCGATCGTCTCTTCTTCCAGTTCGGTCCTTCTCAACAACTCATCTTTGCTGAGGTCAAGTACACTTCTGGCCGTATCACAACCGATCCGCTTTAGCTCTTCGATGATCCATCCTTCAATTTCATCTACGAATTCATCCAGATCTACATCGTCGATTTCGTGTTCGTCCGTATTCCGGTAAACATCTATTTCGTAATCGGTTAATTTACTGGCAAGCTTGATATTGGTTCCGCCTTTTCCGATGGCCAGCGACACCTGGTCGGGTTCGAGGTAAACGGAGGCTCTCTTCTTCTCAACATCCAGTTCGATGGAAGTTACTTTTGCCGGTGTCAGCGAACGCTGGATGAACAGGCTTTCGTTGTTCGTGAAATTAATGATGTCAATGTTTTCATTGCGTAGTTCACGCACAATGCCATGAATACGGGACCCTTTCATCCCGACACAAGCACCAACCGGATCGACCCGGTCGTCGTATGATTCGACAGCAACTTTCGCCCGTTCGCCGGGAAGGCGGACAATCCTTTTGATGGCAATGATACCGTCTTCTATTTCAGGGACTTCCTGCTCCATCAGTTTTTCCAGAAAAACGTTGTCTGTCCGGGAAACGATAACGACCGGGGTGTTGTTCTTCATTTCCACCCGTTTGATGATTCCGCGCACCATATCTCCTTTGCGGAAGAAGTCACCTTTGATGGTTTCTCCTTTCGGCATCAACAATTCATGACCGGTCGCATCATCAATGATGAGGAATTCCCGTTTGATGATCTGACTCACTTCACCAACAACCAAATCTCCCACACGTTCTACATATTGTTTGTATATGTCGTCTTTTTCTAATTCCATGATCCTGGAAATGAGGGTCTGCCGGGCGGCTTGTATTGCCCGGCGGCCAAAATCTTCCAGGAACAATTGCTCGTAACACTCTTCACCAATCTCATAACTGTCGTCGATGGAAATCGCCTCCGAAATGGAGATCTGACTTCTGTCGTCAGTCACCTCGCCGTCGGGAACGATCTCGCGTACCCGCCACAATTCGAGGTCACCCTGCTGGGTATTCACGATCACATTGAAGTTGTCATCGGAGCCAAATTTTTTCTTGATGAGGGTGCGGAACACATCTTCTAATACCCGCACCATCGTTGGCCGGTCAATGTTTTTACTGGACTTAAAGTCCGAAAAGGTATCAACTAAGCTGATCATTTTTTTTAATGATGAGTGATGATGGTTGAAAAACGATCTTCCTGCCGAAATTTATCGCATGCCAACTATCATTTAAAACTTATAACTATCAATGCTTTTTTTATCTGTTCGTAAGGCAGTTCCGTTTGAACTACCATTTTCTTTTTCTTCTTACCTTCTTTCACCACTACTATTTCTTCGACTTTTATATTGTCGTCGTTAGCCTCCTTTAGTTCGGCTGTTTTGACAGTCCCGTCTGTAAGCGTGAGCTCCAGGCTACGGCCGACATTCTTCTTATATTGTCGTTTTAGTTTGAGTGGTCTGGTTAAGTCGGGAGAGGAAACTTCCAACGTGTATTTTTCGCCCAACCAGTTACCTTCATCGATGTGACTTTCAAGAAAGCGGCTTATCTGCTGGCACTTACTTAACGGCAAACCGGAGTCGCTGTCGATATAAACCTCCAGCTTGTTGTTCTTGTGGAGTTCTAATTCGACAAGAAAGCAGTCTGTAAAATTCTCTTCCTGGAATTTCTCTGCGAGTAGGTGATGGATCTTTTCTTCGATAAAAAATACTTCCAAGTGTATAAATTAAAAGAGGGAACTTTTGTTCCCTCTTTTTTGATTTCCTCTTCAAGCAGCGCAAAGGTAAGGACTTTACTGATAAATGCAAATAACTTGTCGGGGTAAACAAATCACTAAACCTATTTATTCCTGGCTTTTTTGTAAAAAAAATACCAGTGGCGGCAAAAGTTCTGCTCAAAATGAGTGTGGGCGGGCGGGCAGAGTCAGGATTTAGGGTCAGGGCTTGACTCCTTTCAGGTCATTGATCAGTCTTTCCTCCACACAAAACACCGCCCGTTGCAAGGCGAGTTGTTGTTTTTCTTCCAGTTCGATGGTCTTTTTGTAGTTCTTGTAATCGATCCTGATTTTCTCCACCACGTCGTTTTTCATCAGGTGAAAAATCTCCAACGGGACAACACAGGTGTGCAGGTATTTCCACATCAATATTTCACGGTCAAATTCTCCATTTTCCGGAACATTCAGCAAGGCTACAATTTGCCCTCCTTTAAATTTTAAATACACGTTGAAATCGTTGTCGATCATGTGAAATTTCCGCTCGGCCACCATTAACGATAAAAAAAACGCCCGGATGTTTTTTTCATCGGAATAGCTAAAAATGGCTTTGGCCTCTTCCACATATTCTTTCCCCTCCAGGTCTTCCGGAACGTTGCCCGAAACGATGAGATACCCCAGGTTCATTGGCTGGGTAGCCACTAAACGGGTGGAGTCGAATTCGTCGTACTCGTCGATGGCGATCTTGCACTGGCCATTGACCTTTGCCCAACACAGCAGAGCGAACAGACAAAGTACACTAAACCGTAAAACAGAGCTACGGGCATTTACACGACCAGTGGAAAAGTGCCCTGAATCTCCTAATGCTGAGCGTAAAGATGTAACCTGGTTTGTTCCTGAAAGAAGTTGTCTCATTTTTATTTTATAATGTGCCGGTCGCTAAACCGATGATGATAATGTTAAGGCTATTTCATTTGCATGGCCCCGGCAGGGAAAGGAGCGTTTTCTTTTTGAACCGGCTTCCCCTTCCCGCCGACTCACGGCAAAACTATGGTACTATTTCAAATTCTGTTGAAAGACAGCCCGTTATCCCGTAATAAAGCTCTTTTTTACAAAACTGAAACCCTGCTTCTCTGGCCGAACATGGCATTTTCGACAAACTTTGATTTAGAACGAGGGGAAACGGGAGCGTATTGACCTAAAGTTAAATTAAGCCTTCCGCCGTAAAATCTGTCCGGCAGACACCTTTCAAGTGCGAGTCTCAGAGCGCCTGACAGACCGAAATAGACCTAATGTGGCTGGCAGGTTGGAAGCGGCCTGGTTGATGCGGGTCGTTTTCCCCAAACAATTTGGCGGAGCCAAAAGAAAGTTAACGTAAAACATCAAAGGATGTATAATGAACCACCTTGCCTTCCGTCACCGCTACATTTTGCACGATTGCCAATTCCGGCCCTTCTGCACACCACTTCACTATTCTTTCCAGGGCAGCCTCTTCCCCCTCGACTTCGGCCTGCACGCTTCCGTCCGGCTCGTTTTTTACGAACCCGGTGAGACCCAGCTCCCGTGCCTTATGTTGCATCGACCCGCGAAACCAAACGCCCTGTACTTTACCCGTAATGCTGATTCTGATATTTTTTATCATCTGCTCTAAAAACGACTCGCTGCACTTGGGGGCCAAATGCAGCGAGTTGTTATGCTAATAAAGTTGTTAAAGTTTGCTGCTAAAGATGCTTTTATATAAAAGCCAGCAACAGGCGATCAGGCCGCCATTTTCATCTTTTTCTCTTTTCTGTAAAATTCTGAAAAAGAAATCATTCGCTGCTCTTGCTCATCCCACAGCTTGTGACGGATGTAAGAAAGACTTTCCCAGAACGTCACTTTCGTTACGTACCGGTTCAGCACGGGGTTTTCCTTGGCACATTTCACGAGGTTGTAACTTGGTATTCCCGAATTCAGGTGATGAATGTGATGATAACCAATGTAGCCTGTCATCCAGTGGACGAAACGGGGCAACTTGTAAAACGTGCTGCCTTTGATGGCCGCCATCAGGTAGTCCCATTCTTCTTTCCAGGACTTATAGGTATGCTCATGCTGATGCTGCACATAGAAAAACCAAATAGCTATGATGAAAAAGAAAATGACAATGGGTAGCTGGATCGAAAGGAAAACCTTCCAGCCAATCAGCCAGCTGAACAGGGCTATCACGCCCACAATGGCAATATTGTTCCAGGTCTGGGACCAGATCATACCATTCCAGCTTTTAAACCGCACCAAAGGTAAGCGGTTATTGACCAGAAAATAATGGATTGGGCCGATGATGAACGTTACGATGGGTGTCCGGTAAACACGATATTTAAACCTTCCCCAGGAAGAAAGTTGTCTGAATTCTTCGGCCGTCAGAATGTCTATATCCCCGATATCGCGGGTTTCCAACTGACCGCAATGACCGTGGTGAAAATCATGCACCCTCGCCCAGTATTTAAAAGGAATGGTGCTGAAAAAGCTACATACCACTCCGACTACCTTATTCCATTTCTGCGATTTAAAGTAAGAGCGATGACCACAATCGTGTTGAATAATGAAAATGCGAACCAGGAAAAAAGCGTTGACGAAAGCCAGTCCTAATGTTAGTAAATAGCTGATTTCCAGTGTGAAATACATCAAAATCCACAGGCCGATGAACGGCACATAGGAAGTGATGATCTGCATGATTGCTTTGTAATTGTTCGCTTGGGCATAATCCCTCAGCATAGTTTGCCAGTTGCTCAGAGATTGCTTGATCTCTTCTGCTGAATACTTGTATTGACTCATATTAAAATTATTTAAAAAATCACCAGAAGACCAAAAGCAGGTCTTTGGCAGAACATTGATTCCAGGGCGAATTTTGGATTTTGTGGAAGAACTTACTTTGGTAGACAGGGACACAAAGTTAACAGGAATTTGCACATGTCCGAATTTTCCTTGCCGACACTTTGCCATAAATGGCATAAATCACCCAAAATTTAATTTTCCATGACAAAAAGGACACCTTCTGCCGTCCATTCCAATTGGCGCCTTTCCTGCAATGCAACCTGAAAACAGTTTTACATAAGTACCGTGTAATTTAAATTTGCTTTAATTTTTTTCCCTGCAAGTGGGCCGAAGGATTCACTTCGCTTTGAGGCATGAGACTGCTCGGCCCAAAGGGCTTTCCGGGTGTTGCCAAAAGAACGACTTTTCCTGCTCCGCATTTTTTAAACATACTTAAATTACACAGTAATAAGTTGGAGGGGAGCTATAGCCCTGTACAATATCATGATCTATTCGGATAACGATACAGGACGGGATTAATTCTTGCCCAGTGTTATTTTTGGAAAGCAAATGATCTATGTGTTAAACACCCACAGATGCAGGTCGTTCATTATCGGATACGGAATGCCTGTCATTTTACCCAACCCGGTAGTATTTTCCCGGATGGGTCGGGGCCTCCTCAAGAAAGGTATTTTCCCACGATGGGCATTCGCCGGCCCATACCGAAGGCCTTTGATGAAACGCGCAACACAGGAGCAGATTGATAGCGCTTAAACTCGTTGATATTGACCAACCGTAAAGCCCGCCGGACTATTTTCTCATCAAAACCCATGGCGATGATTTCGTTCGGCCCCTGTTGCTCCTCAATATACTGATACAAAATGGCATCAAGCACATCGTAAGGAGGCAGGCTGTCGCTGTCTTTTTGATTGGGGCGCAACTCTGCGGAAGGGGGTTTGGTAATGATATTTTCAGGGATCACCTCCCCATCTTTGTTCATATAGCGGGCCAGCTCAAAAACTTCGGTTTTATACACATCGGCAATGACCGACAGTCCGCCGCACATATCGCCATACAGCGTGCCGTAACCCACGGCCATTTCACTTTTGTTGGAAGTATTGAGCAGGATATTGCCAAATTTATTGGAAATGGCCATGAGCAATAACCCCCGGGAACGGGCCTGGATATTTTCCTCCGCAATCCCAAACGGGCTACCCCAGAAATGGGGCCGCAGAGTTTCCATAAAACTATTGTAAACACCTTCAATCGGCACTATGTCGAATTGCATTCCCAGGTTGACAGCCAGCTGACGGGCATCGTTGACCGAATGATCGGAAGAAAACTGGGATGGCATGAGCAAACCCCGCACATTGTCTTCACCCAGCGCGCGGGCCGCCAATACTGCCACGACAGCAGAGTCGATACCGCCCGACAAGCCAAGAATAGCCTGCTTGAAACCCAGTTTGCGGAAGTAATCCTTAATGCCAAGAACCAGCGCATCGTGGATGAGTGCTATTTTATCTTTTGGCTGTAAAATGGTTTGCCCGTTTTCGATAACGTCGTCGAGATCGAAGGTTTTGACCATTTCCTGCCAGTAGGGCATTTCTTCGTAAACAGTGCCTTTCGGAGAAAAAACAATCGAACCACCATCAAAAATGATCTCGGTCTGCGAACCTACCTGATTGACATAAAACATGGGCAGGCCGTATCTTTTTACATTTTCTTTCAGAATGCGGATACGTTCTTCAGCGTGCGAATAAGTAAATGGCGACGCAGACAAGTTCAGGATAAAGTCGGGCTTTTGGGGCATCATTTCATCCAAAGGAACGATGGTGTACAGGGGGTTTTCATTGCCCAGGTTCCAGAGGTCCTCGCAGATGCTCAGGGCAATTCTTTTGCCTTTGTATTCAACGATGTTAAACTCAGAGGCCGGTTCGAAATAACGGTATTCATCGAACACATCGTAGGTAGGCAACAGGGCTTTGTGTTGCACGTGTTTGATTTCACCATCGGCCAAAAAATAGGCAGAGTTGAAAAGATCTTTCCCTTCCACTACGGGGTTTCGGCTCGGCGACCCTACTGCAATGGCAATCCCAACGGCAGCCTTTGCCAATTGAGCGACCGACTTTTCCGCCCGGTGGATAAAGTCGTCAAAGTCCAGAAAATCACGGGGAGGATAGCCACAGGTGGCAAGTTCAGGAAAACAGATCAGGTCGGCGCCTTGTTGTCTGGCCTCCTCGACGGCGGCGAGCATTTTGTTAAGGTTGCCTTCAAAATCACCGACAAAAAAATTAAGCTGGGCGAGGGCTATTCTCATTTTTTAAGAATAATTTGGTCAAAAGTACAAGGTCTGAAAAGGGCTTACGAGAAAACGTTTTAGCCAGCGAGTAGTTGCCCGTCGAAAAAACGGTGACTGCGGGATTTTGGGTTTTTAAAATTCTGTTTTCTTACAAAACCCGATTCCGACAATAATTTTGTTTAAAGGCTAAAATCGTGGTTTCGCTTTGTTTTAATCAATAGTCTTTCGGCGAAGCAACTTTCGCAGACCAGCTTCGCAATGAGTGCCTGACGGCCTTCCAATACTCCCTACGCTCCTTCCATCGTGCCGGTTCTGACGCTTCAGGCACCTTTCACCCGCCCTCGCCCGGACAAGGGGGGGGACCGTTGAGTTAAACTAAAGACGGGGTTGTTACTTCTCTCCTGATATCCGTCTTAGATATTACAAATTTTACTTATTCTCTAATCTTTTTAAACGCTTGCTGCAGTCAAAAACGTCATCTGCCTCCTCTGATTCCCCCCAATTTGATTACTCTGCTAACGAAATAATACTTTTTAATTTAAAATCAACTTGATTATGGACTTATTAAACATGGAACAACTTTCCGCTTTTTTTACTGCTTATGCGCCCAAAATAGTTGGCGCTATTTTAACGCTCCTGGTTGGTCTCTGGGTCATCGGTATGATCGCCCGAGGCGCTGACAGAGGTATGCAAAAAAGCGGCATTGACAGTACACTACGTCCATTTTTAAAATCACTCGTTAGTGTCGTTTTAAAGATTCTGCTGTTACTCAGTGTAGCTGGGATGTTTGGCATTGAAACGACTTCTTTCATTGCTATTTTCGGTGCTCTAGCATTGGCCATTGGTATGGCTTTGCAGGGTAGCCTCGGGCACTTTGCCAGTGGCGTGCTACTCCTCATTTTCCGCCCTTACAAAGTCGGAGATCTTGTCAACGTCGG
>JBFIJS010000079.1:0-10379 GCA_041600595.1 Saprospiraceae bacterium
GTATTTGCACGAATTGCTTTTCTCGAATTAAGGCCTGATTCACTCGCTTCTTACGTAACTTTACCCTCCTTGTTTAAAATACTTGATCAAAATGTCAAAAGAATTCACCCATCTCGACGACGCCGGCAACCCCTCCATGGTAGACGTTGGGGCAAAGGCTATTACCCACCGGACAGCCACTGCCCGCAGCATTGTCATCCTGGACGATGAGATATTGATCCATTTTGAAAAGGAAGATATCCGCACCAAAAAAGGCCCCGTTTTTCAAACGGCCATTCTTGCCGGGGTAATGGCGGCCAAAAAGACAGGCGAACTCATACCGCTTTGTCATCCGCTTGGTCTGGAAAATTGCCAGATAAATATTTTTTTAAACGAGGAAAAAGAGGTGGTCATCGAGTGTACGGCCAGCCTGACGGGCAAAACAGGTGTGGAAATGGAAGCGCTCACCGGCGCCAGCATTGCTGCGTTGACGATTTACGACATGTGCAAAGCATTTTCTCATAATATCCTGATCAAGGAAACCAGACTGATTGAAAAAACCGGAGGCAAGCGGGACTTTAAACTTTTTTGATCCTCGAATGATTGATGTTAGTAAAAAGTGTAACGCAAAGCATACCACCGCTTTTAAAAATTGGCGGGACCGGCAATCCGGTTATCCTCTGCGGGACCTGAACCAAAACATCTGAAAAAGGAAGGTAAGATGAATCCGTCTGCCGCCCACCGTTTTTATGAAACATCAAAAACATGCCGCCATCACCCGCCCGGCCTACGGTACTTTCAGCCGTCACGAATGGGCTATAATCGGAACGCCTTGCGGTCAGATTCAACTGCTTGCTGACAAACTAATCGAGGCCTTGTCCAAAAGCTGGAAAATAGGTTATGTCGATGCCGATCATCAAGCCTCCGATTTTGATACGGGGGCCACTATGAAATACACCGATAAAATTTCTCACCATCGGATTGAGCTACAGGAAAAACTGGATGTCTATCAGTTTCGGCCCCTGTTCAACAACATGGACGCCGTCATCGTCAATGGCAATCATTTCAAAGCGAAGCACCAGATCGTAGTCATCGATCCCAAAAAGGAGGAATCCCTCAGCCGCAAACTCGATCGTTTGACCGATGTACAGCTGATTTTATTGACGGAGGGTTTATCCGGCCCCTATGATTTTCTAAAAAAGCACATTCCGAACATTGAGGATATACCCGTCCTGAATTATTCGGACACCGGGGGCGTGATAGATTTTTTCAAACAAAAACTACGTCAAACTATCCCGCCCGTTAATGGTCTGGTGTTGGCCGGAGGCAAAAGTCAACGCATGGGGCAGGATAAAGGACTCCTCGAATATCATGGCGTTCCACAGCGCCGGTACGTGGCCGATATGGTCAGTCATTTTTGCCAGCAGACATTCCTCTCCTGCCGCCCCGATCAGGTCAATGAACTGGACGGTGCTTACCCTCCGCTACAGGATACCTTCACCGGACTTGGGCCGATGGGGGCGATTCTTTCTGCTTTTCGGGAACAGCCCGATGCAGCCTGGTTGGTCGTGGCCTGTGACCTGCCTTTGCTGGACAAACCGACGTTGGATTTTTTGGTAAAAAACAGAAACCCATCGCAAATGGCTACGACCTTCCGGAGCCCGGTCAATGAATTTCCGGAGCCTTTGGTGACGATTTGGGAGCCGAGGAGCTATCCCGTGTTGTTGCAGTTTTTGACGCAGGGGTATTCCTGTCCGAGGAAAGCATTGATCAATTCTCCGATAGCGTTGTTGGAAGTGCCGGACAAGGAGGCGCTCAGGAATGTGAATACGCCGGAGGAACTGGAGGAAATATTTGCGAAGCTAAATCCGTAACTCACACGTTTCCCCAACAAAAAATGGCCGGAATGAGAGCATCATTCCGGCCATTTTTTGTTGGGGAAAAAGCGATCTTACAGCAGGCTTTCGATCACCTTTTCTTCTGTAATACCTTCAGCTTCTGCCTTGTAGTTCCGCACGATCCGGTGGCGCAATACGTAATTGGCAATGGCTCGCACATCCTCAATATCCGGGGAATATTTTCCTTGAATGGCCGCGTGACATTTTGCACCGACGACCAAATACTGTGAAGCACGTGGTCCGGCTCCCCAGGAGATATAGTTATTGACCATTTCCGTTGCGCGGGGTGTATTGGGCCGCGATTTGGTGGCCAGAGAAACGGCGTACTCGAGCACGTTGTCAGCGATGGGTATTTTCCTGACCAGTTGCTGAAAAGCCAGGATTTGCAAATCGTTCAGGATGTGTTTTAATTCTTCCTTTTTGACGCCTGTCGTATTTTTTACCACGCTGATTTCCTCTTCATAGGAGGGGTAATCCAGTGGGATATTGAACATGAAACGGTCCAGCTGCGCTTCCGGCAAGGGGTAAGTTCCTTCTTGTTCGATGGGGTTTTGGGTGGCCAATACGAAGAATGGAGAAGGAAGTGCATGACGCATACCGGCAACGGTGACCGAGCGCTCCTGCATAGCCTCAAGGAGGGCGGCCTGTGTTTTGGGTGGCGTCCGGTTGATCTCATCAGCGAGGACAATATTGGAGAACAGCGGCCCGCGGTTGAATTTGAAGTGGCGGTCTTCATCCAGCAATTCTGAACCTGTAATATCAGAGGGCATCAGGTCAGGCGTAAACTGAATCCTTTTAAATCCAAGATCCAGCACTTCGGCGATGGTGCTGACGAGCAGCGTTTTAGCCAGACCAGGCACCCCTACCAGGAGGCTGTGGCCGTTGCTAAAGAGGGAAAGGATGACGGCTTTCACGACGTCGTCCTGGCCGACGATGACTTTTCCGATTTCCTTTTTGAGTTCTTTATAGGAGCTGGCCAAGGCATCAACTGCTTCGACGTCCGACTTGTAGGCTGTTTGAGTCATTTAAATACGTGGTGTTATCGGCTGCGGGCGATAAGCGTCTGGCTGCTGACCCGTAGCAATTTCTTGAAAATGATTTCTTCGAATGTGGAGCATTTTCCACTGGCAAGTTTCCTTCCATCAAGGAATGGACTTGGTAACAACGGCGCAAATGTAACATTTGTTTCGAGGTAAGGTTTTTTTCGGGCAAATGGGTATTATCGGGCCGTCAGTTTAACCTTTCGACCAGGAAGCACCTTCTTTGCCATCTTTCACCTGTATGTCCAGTGCTTTCAGTGCATCTCTGATTTTGTCAGAAGTGCCCCAGTCTTTATTGGTTCGTGCCTCCTGGCGAATGTCGAGGATGAGTGCCATCAATCCTTCAACCACTCCGCCACCGGAGGCGTCGAGTTCTTCATCCAGCAATCCAAAAATATTAAAGATAAAATCTGTGAAGGTTTTTTGCAGTCGCTGTAAGGTGGCAGCAGTCATTTCCTGAAAAGGTAATTGTCCGCCTTGCAGGCTGTTCACTTTGGTCACAAGGTCAAAAAGGCTGGCCAGTGCTTTGGGGGTATTGAAGTCGTCGTTCATATCTGCGAAAGCCTGGTCGATTGTTTCGTTGATGGCCCGGTCCAGTTCACCGGCACTGCCGTTGCCCGGGTGGGTCATACCCTGTAGCAGCTTGTTGGCTTCCATCAATCGGCGATAACCTTTTTCAGCCGCCTGCAGGGCTTCGTCTGTCAGGTCGAGTGTGCTGCGATAATGGGTTTGCATCATGAAAAAACGGACGGCCATGGGCGAATAACCTTTGGAAAGATGGGGACTGTCGCCGGTGAATAATTGCTCTGGCATGATAGAATTGCCATCGCTTTTAGACATTTTCCGGCCGTTCATCAACAGCATGTTGCCGTGCATCCAGTAATTGGCCGGGGCACAGCCGCAGGCACCGTAATTCTGGGCGACTTCATTTTCGTGGTGAGGGAATTTGAGATCGGAACCACCGCCATGGATGTCGAAAGTTTCACCTAAATATTTGGTACTCATAACCGAACATTCCAGATGCCAGCCGGGAAAACCAACTGACCAGGGAGAGTGCCAGTGCATGAGGTGCTCGGGAGCAGCTTTGATCCAGATGGCAAAGTCGGAGGGATGGTTTTTTTCGCTTTGGTTTTTGAGGTCGTCGCGACTTTCAGACATCAGGTCCTCGATTTTACGACCTGATAATTTTCCATAAACACCGTGCTTTTCGGCAAATTTCAACGTATCAAAATAGACCGACCCGTTTTTTTCGTAAGCCAGCCCATTGTCTATGATAGACTGAACCATTTCGATTTGTTCGGGGATGTGTCCGGTAGCCCGCGGCTCGATGCTGGGTTGCAAGATGTTGAAAACCCGCATCATGTCATGAAATCCGTTCATATAGCGTTGCACGACTTCCATGGGTTCGAGCTGTTCGAGGCGGGCCTTCTTGGCAATTTTATCTTCCCGGCCGATATCGGCATCGCCTTCCAGGTGACCAACATCGGTGATGTTGCGGACATACCGAACTTTATACCCCAGATGCATGAGGTAACGATAAATGACATCAAAGCTGGTAAAAGAGCGGCAGTTGCCCAAATGGACATCGCTGTAAACGGTCGGGCCGCACACGTACATACCCACTTTGCCTTCGTGGATGGGCTTAAAGACCTCTTTTTTTCCGGTATAGCTATTGTAAATTTTTAACATATCTTTCATGCGGCAAATGTAAATGAAAATGCTTGTTGGTGTTGGTGTATAATTGGTTGCGATCCTATCCTTTTGTTTTTTAGGGATCATTATGGAGATCATTCTTTCACGCTACCCAATCTGACCAAAACGGGATAATGGTCGGAAAGTTCCAGCCTGGGTACTTCATGACTCAGAACCTTAAAGGATGGATCCGCAAAAATGTAATCTATACGGAGGCCGGGGATTTTTCCGGCATAGGTGAAATCAAAGCCAAAGCCCTTTTCGCAAAAACTGTCCTGTAAGTTTCTGGCCAGCACCTGATAAACATAGGAAACGGGTGTATCATTCAGATCGCCACAAAGCACAACCGGGTGAGGACTTTGGGCCAGGTGCCTGGCAACCATTTCGGCCTGTTTGGAGCGCCGGGCTGCGGCACTTTTATAAAGTCGCATGACTTTGGCGACGCCGAGCCAGGTTTCTTTTCGGCGGGGGTCGGCTTCCTCTACCACTTCCATGGCTGCCGGTGCCAGCCAATTGGATTGAAGGTGTGCGGCATAAACCCGCACGATGCCTTGAGGTGTTTTCAAATCACCCCAGATGCATGAGTTGCTCGTTTTTTCGAAAGGTATTTTTCCGCTGTCAGAAAAAGGATATTTGGAAAAAATGACCGTTCCTTTTTCTTTGAAAAAATAGGGGTAACCAGCGGTGTTTTGCAGTGTTTCTCTGACCTTATTTGGTGCGCTCTCCTGGATACACATGATGTCCGGAATGCCTTCCTTTTTCAGGAGCTGTTTAAAGGATGCCATGTTCTTTTCCGGGCTCCCGTTTTTCTTGTCATAATATCGGGCAAGCCGGGCGACATTATAGGTCATGATGGAAATGGCATCGTCAGGAATGTTTTTCTCGGGAAAAAGGTGCAATCCGATGAGGCTGGAAAAGTAACCCAGGCCTGCCAGTATACACCCGGTAGAAAAGAGGAAATAGCGGTCTTTTCGCCAAAGCCAAAACAGGATGAAAACGAGGTTGCCAAACAGCAGGAAAGGGTAGGCGAGGCCGAGAAAAGAAAAATGCCAGACGATGGAGGGATTGATGAAAGGGGATAGGTAGGCCAGCAAAGTAGCGACGATCAGCAGCAGGTTCAGCCAGCGAAGTATATTTTTCAGCAGTCGTTTCACCAATCGCTTTTTGGGAGGTGAGGGGTCGGTTTATTTTTTACTGGCGTTGAAAAGGTATTCTTTTTCCTCTTGCGAAAGGCTCTCATAACCCGACTTCTTTATCTTGTCGAGAATGGCGTCCACTTTTTCCTGATGAGACAGATTTTGCGGATCGCTTTTATGTTCGCCGGCGCTGCCACTTCTTGAGTGGCGGGAAGTGGTTCGTTGTTCTTGTTTGACTTTTGGGTTCCGGTAAGCCATCTTGGGGCGTGGTCGGTCACTGGAAAATAAACTATTAAAGAAGGTAGAAATTTTCTGCACCCAGTCATTTACCGGGGCCGTCAGGTCGTTGCCCTGTTGCAATTGGCGGGCAATGACGTATCCCATCAGCGCACCACCCAGGTGTCCGAAGCTTCCCCCGGTATTGCTGTTCCAGGAAATCGCCACCAGATCGAGTAATACCAAAACAGCTACGATGTATTTTAAACGAACATCTCCCAAAAAAAGCAGGGAGATAATGTAGTCCGGAGCCATGACCCCCGCAACGACCACGATGCCCATAAAAGCAGCGGAGGCCCCCAGGGCGTAGCTGCCAAAAGCCATGCTGGTGAGTACCTGAGCCATGGCGAAGTACATGAGGCCGCCTGCGACACCTGACAACAGGTAGATTGGAAGAACCCGGTGGTCGCCCAGCAAATCACCAACAATGCGACCGAACCAATAAAGCAGCAACATATTCCACAAAATATGGAAGATTTGCTCGTGCAGGAACATGTGCGTGATGATTACCCAGGGGTGAGTCAGATTGTGCCAGCCACTGGACGAGATCGCAAAAAAATGGATGAAATCATTATAGGTAAATCCATTTTCCACGGGCATTAATATCAACCTCACCAGGGTCACAACTACAAACACGGCAATATTGACCAAAATGATCCTTGTCAGCGTGTTGCCATAGCTGAACTGTTGCTTGATATCTTCCCAAATAGAGGTAAACATGGATTGTTAAAAGCTATTGTTTTTGGCGTTTATCTATTGGCAGACTGCCAGGTGGATGAAAGCGCAAAAGTAACACATTAAAAAAATTAATACAATTGCTCGCCGGTCCTGCGCCAGTATAAAATGAGCAGGAAGCCAAACAATGCGCCACCGAGATGGGCAAAATGGGCGATGTTATCCCAGGAAAATTGGTTCACCCCTAAAAACAATTCTATCAAAATAAGTAACGGGATGAAATATTTTGCCTTAATGGGCACCGGCAAAAAAATCAGCATCAGTTCATTTTCCGGGAACAGCATCCCAAAGCCCAGTAACAGACCGAAAATCGCTCCCGATGCTCCTACTACCGGAATACTCTTTTTCAATTCTATGTATTGAGACATATAACTCTTGGCAAGGTTCACGGAGGAGGTATTCCCATCGCTCAACATGGCTCCTATTTCTTCGATGGCTTCTTTTGCTCCCACGTTGATGCCTCCCATGTTGACTTTGTCGAAAAACCGGCGAAAATCAGCGTAGTTGGGATTGCTGGAGAAATCTGTCATAAGGGACTCTAACTGGTTGATTTGGTAGAAATCCACGCCCATATGCAGGATGGCTGCGCCAAAAGCGCAAAAAAGGTAGAAAAATAAAAATTTCTTTGGCCCCCAGACTGTTTCCAGCACCACCCCGAACATGACCAGGGCCCACATATTGAACAAAATATGCATGACGCTGCCGTGCATGAAGAAATGGGTCACCAATTGAAAAGGCTGGAATTGTTCCGACCCGGGGTAGTACAGAGCCAGCATACTGGTATTGAATAAATAACCCGCCAGGAACAGCAGGACATTGATAATCAATAAGTTTTTTACGACATCGGTGAGTCTAGGCAAAATGTATTAAATTTTAAAGAGGAATGAAAATAGCGAATATTTGGTGCAGGTAACTCGGCCAAATGCTGTAGGCGTTGTCGTATAGAACCGACAACTTTATGGTTTCTGATGCACCTGATTCCCTATTTACCATCCGGCTCACATGAAAGCCAAAGATAGCCAGCATTTCTTTTTTTGAAATGCCAACAGCCAATAAACAGGAAAAATGCCAAGAGGTTGGTAGCGACTCGGATAAAACGAAAAACCCTCTCAAGCCCGTTTGCCTGAGAGGATCTTTCAGTATTCTATGAAATAAACCTTACCAGGATCATATTTCCTCGGGCTTATAACCTCCTTTCGAGCGGAAGTAAAGGATGAGTCCGAGGTAACATAATAGCATGAATACAGGCAAGATTGCGACTGTTTTCAAAGCATCCTTTTTAGCGGTTTCCTGAATGTTTTCAACGGCTGTTTTATCGGCCTCCGGTGCGGTTGCCAGTTTTTCAGAATCAACGGCGTCGTACTCACCAAAGATGCCTACCTTCTTCGATATGACATAGGTGTCGTGCAGCTGAGTGCCATTGGTAGCATCGTACGCAATGGTTTTGGCATTCACCTGGTTGTCCTGAATGCTGCCGAGAAACGGACCACCGACGATACCTGCAGCCAGCATACCAACCGCAGCTACGCCGTTGAGTGTCAGGGCCCCACCTCGGGGAAATTGCTCCGAAACCACACCCAGCGTTGTGGGCCAGAAAAAAGATTTGCCCATGGCATAAATCGTGGCGGCCAATAATATCATGGCTCCTGTCGCCGATGAAAGAGAATAAAGGCCAATGGCCGCAAGGGCAGCACTAACGGCCAGCATGCCAAAAGGAGAAAGTTTGTGTATGATCGCACCACCAAAAAAGCGCAGCAACATCATGATGAATGAGGTGTAAATAAGCACCCATCCACCGGAAATACCCATTTTTTGCATTTCCCCGGCCATCAGGCTGGAAATCCAGCTATCGACTCCCAGCTCCGTAATTGCCAACGGGATCATGATCAGCAACATGAGAATGAAGAGTGGTTTCCCCAAAGACTTGGTGTAAAACCCAAAAGCACCCGTTGCCGCTATGATCGCCACCCAGGTGAATACATTGCCAAACTCCAGAATCCTTCCTATTTCTTTAAAAACCATTAAACTGATGATGAAAGCGCCTATCACTCCTACTTCTTTCAGCATCTCTTTGTAGGACACACCAGCCGCAACCCTTTCCTGTACCGGGAATTGCTTGCCCCACAGCAAAAAGGCATATAAGAAGGTAGGAATCACGATCAGGCCAACTTTCATTTGCCACGCAACGCTACTGCCGATCATAAGCAGCAGCAAGCCTCCAAGCACCATTCCTCCCGGCCAGCCGGCGTGGAGTATGTTGAACCATTTTGTTTTGTCTTTTCGGAAAAGTGTACCCACAACCGGGTTGATGTAGGCCTCGACGGTCCCGTTGCCGAGGGCACAAATAAAAGTGCCGATATACAGCCACCAATAGTCCTTGGCCATAATCGTCACGACAGCGCTAACGACATGGCACACCAGGCCAAAAATCATGGCATTGCGGTAGCCAATGCGGTCGATAACCAGGCTGAAAAGCACAATACTGATGGCGAAAGGCCAAAGCCCAACTCCCAGTAGTTCACCTTTTTGGGTAGGGGAGAGTGAGAAGTCGGCCGCCCAGTCATCGATGATCAATGCCCGGATGATAAAACCAAAGGACGTAGCAATCAATGCGATAAAACAACCCCAGAAAAGTTTCATGTCAGGGGCCTGGTCAGTAGTTGAAGTATGAGCAGTCGTCATAGATCCGTTGTTTTTCGTTTTAGAAATGAAGCGGGGAAGGTAGTAGTTTTTTGTTAAAATCCGTTACATCCCCGGTCTAACATTCGCGATTGCTTCCTGCTCACAGATATTGTGTTTATTTATAATCGAACAATGAACAAATTTCTTTTACATTTGCTCTGTTTCCCTAACATTTTGCGGGTAATTGCCGTAAAGGAAAGGGTCATCAAAAAGCTTATCACACAGGGGCTCCCCAGGGGCAATCAACCATACAAATGGTTTCTGAAATAATAATCACTGTATTTTTAGTTTTATTGAACGCCTTTTTTGTGGCGGCTGAATTTGCCATTGTAAAGGTTCGTCTTTCGCAAATTCAGGCCCGGACCGCCAAAAGCCTGTCCGCCCGTCTTGCCGAAATGATTATCGACAAGTCAGAAGATTATTTAATGGCGACCCAATTGGGCATCACGATCTCCAGCGTTGCTCTTGGTTGGGTTGGAAAAACCATCGTTGCGGCTGGAATGCTAGTCGTTTTTGGGGAGTCAGACACTGCACTTTCCGAAGACATGATCAACCTCTTATCCGGGGTGATTGCTTTTACGCTGGTCGTTGTTCTGCACTTTGTTTTTGGAGAGTTGATACCCAAGGCCATTGCTGTTCGCCACCCATTAAATACTACTTTGACCCTGTCCCTGCCTTTGCGTTTTTTCTACCTGTTGTTTCGTCCATTCAACTGGTTTCTCAACGGACTTGCTAATTTTTTATCCCGAATGTTCGGCCTTGATCTGACTCAGGGGGAGGATTTTCACTCTGAAGAAGAATTGAAAATGATCATTGCCGAGAGTGCAGAAGGCGGGGCCATTGAAGCTTCCGAGCGGGAACTGATTCAGAATGTCTTCGACTTTGACGACCGTTTTGTCTGGCAGATATTACAGCCCCGTACTCAGATAGCGGCTATTGAA
>JBFIJS010000080.1:0-10319 GCA_041600595.1 Saprospiraceae bacterium
CGACGCCGCCCCTTAGAAACCCTTGGAGGGCCGAGCAGAATGATGCAAAAGGCTTGAGCGATTCTCCGGCCCGCATTTTAGGGTAATTTTTTTGCCCGTTGCGTAACATGAGTAATCTACATCAATTTAACACCATCATCATGTTGCTCAATTACATCAAACTGGCCTTTCGCAATATTTACCGACAAAAATTTTATGCCGCCATCAATATTTTAGGGCTGGCCATCGGACTGGCCATCTGCCTGCTCATTCTCCTGTTTGTCAAAGATGAATTGAGCTACGATCAGCACCACGCCAACGCCGACCGTATTTACCGGATGAATATGGTTTGGCAAAAACAAAACGGCCAGGGGATCGAATCACCGATTGGACCTTACCGGTTGCAACCTGCCGTGAAGACGGATTTTCCGGAGTTGCAGCACGTCGTCCGGATCAGTCCTACCTATGGTATTCTGGTCGTTTATGGTGAAAAACGCTACCAGGAGGAAAGGATATTTTTTGCGGACCAGAACCTGTTTGATATTTTCAGCTACGAACTGACCAGTGGTGACAAAGCAACTGCCCTGACCGAGCCTTTCTCCATCATTCTCTCTGAATCAACGGCAGAAAAATACTTCGGCCAGGAAAACCCGATAGGCAGAACGCTAAAGCTACGCGGAGAAAATGAGGTTAAAGTGACCGGCGTTTTCAAAGACATGCCAGAAACAACCCATTTTACCAGTGATGGATTCCTTTCTATGGAAACGGGCAAATCTGTCTTCAACCAATTGGTGCTCAATAACTGGGGAGAAGGCAGCTGTTATACCTACCTCCTGTTGCCGGAAGGCCAAACGCCTGATCGCATCGAAGCAAGAATCCCAGATTTCCTCGAAAAAAACATGGGTGAAGGATCATCGAAAGGTGTCGGCATCAGCTTGCAGAAAATGACGGATATTCACCTGCACTCCAACCTCCCGGGAGAAATACAGGCCAACAGCGACATCAGGTATATTTATATTTCGGTGGCGATTGCTTTGTTTATCATTCTGATCGCCTGCATCAATTACATGAACCTGGCTACGGCCCGCTCCGTGAAAAGAGCGATGGAGATCGGAGTTCGGAAAACACTTGGTGCTCCCCGAAAATCATTGATGTACCAGTTTCTGAGTGAGTCCGTTTTGGTGGCCCTTTTTGCCTTCATCCTGGGGTACGCACTGGCCCAGGTCAGCCTGTCGGCCTTCAATGCTTTCATGAATAAAAACCTGACGCTGAACCCGGTCGCCAATCCGGACATAGCCTTTTGGTTCCTGGCAGTGGCTTTATTAGTGGGGCTCATTGCTGGTAGTTATCCCGCCTTTTACTTGTCTTCTTTTAGTGCCATAAAAGTCTTCCGGGAAAACCTTCGGCAAGGCAGCAGCGGGCTATTGAGGAAAGTTTTAGTCGTATTTCAATTTGCCATTTCCATCGCGTTGATCCTGGCGACAGTTGTCATTTACAAACAATGGAATTACCTGCAAAACAAAGACCTCGGTATCAATCGGGAAAACCTGATCATGGTGCCGATCCCCGACCTGAGTCAGTACCAGTCTTTAAAAAATCAATTGCTGCAAAACCCCGACATTCTGGCCGTAGGAGCTTCCAATAAGCAACTGACCAACCGGCTGAGCAGCAACCTTGATTTTCAGGCCGAACAATTTGAGCCCGACCCCAACGGGGGAAACAGCATTAAAATAGTAACCGTTGACTATGATTTTTTCAATACCCTGCAGGTTGATTTTGCCGAAGGCCGCAATTTTTCCAAGGAAAATGGAACCGACGACACCCTGGCATTCATCTTAAATCAGGCGGCAGTCGAAAAGATAGGCTGGGAGGAGCCATTGGGCAAATCGTTTGAAACGAGTGAATTCTATCAGGGTACCTGGCGGCCCCGAAAAGGCAGAGTCATTGGCGTTATCAATAACTATAACCACGAATCGTTGCACGAAAAAATTGCTCCGGTCTGCTATTTCGTCTCCGAGTCCTGGCTCAACTGGATGACCCTGCGCCTGAGTGGTCAAAATATGCCCGCCACCCTGTCTTACATCAAAGATCAATGGTCGCAGTTCGGTTCGGAAGAACTGTACTCTTTCAATTTTATGGACGACCGGATCGCTGAGATGTACCGTACCGAAGAGCGCTTTTTTACCCTGTTTACGTTTTTCACCATACTGGCCATTTTCATTGCCGGCCTGGGAATATTGGGCTTGTCTTCTTTTTTGGCCGAACAGCGTACCAAAGAGATTGGGGTTCGCAAAGTAATGGGAGCTACCACCGGCAACATCGTTTACTTATTGTCGAAAGAGTTTTCGGTACTGGTGATGATTGGCTTTGTCCTCGCCGCACCGATCGGCTATTTTTTTATGGAAAACTGGTTGCAGGATTTTACCTACCGGGTAAGTATGGGATGGTTACCGTTCCTCGTTGCCGGCGGCCTGACGATGGCAGTTGCCTGGTTGACTTCCGGTATCCAGTCGCTGAAGGCGGCCCTTACCAATCCGGTGGAAGCATTGAAATACGAATAGGAAAAGAGGAAAAGGTTTATTTAAAATGCTTTAGCATGATGATTTCCTGTTGCGTCAGGTGCCGAAAGCGGCCACGTCCGATATCTTTTTTGGTTAGCCCGGCGTAGTAGGTACGGTCCAGCTTCACAACTTCATAGCCCAGGTGCTCAAATATCCGCCTGACAATCCGGTTGCGACCAATGTGGATCTCAACGCCAACCTCGTCTTTTTTGCCATCCACAAACCCGATGGCATCTACTTTCACCAGGCCATCTTCCAGGTTCAGACCATTCTGAATTTCTTGTAAATGGTTCAATTTCAGGTTTTTATCCAATTTTACCTGATAAAACTTGGTGACGTTGTGGCTGGGGTGTGACAGCTTTTTGGCCAGGTCGCCGTCATTGGTCAGCAGGAGCAGACCAGTAGTCATACGGTCGAGGCGGCCGACCGGGAAGATCCGCTCTTTAATTTCCTTACCTACGATATCCAGGACCGTTTCCCGCCCTTTTTCATCGTTGGAGGTCGTGATGACGTTCTTGGGTTTATTCAACAGAATGTAAACTTTCTTTTCTTCCAGCTTGATGGGTTTCCCCTTAAAATGAACCTCATCGGCAGGCTGAACGAGATAGCCCGGATTTTTTTCCACTACCCCATTCACCATCACATCCCCGTTTTTGACATGCTCCCCAGCTTGCCGCCGGGCACAGATTCCACAGTGAGCCACGTATTTGTTGAGGCGCATTGGCTCATCCAATTTGGCCGGAACGCCGGGCTCTTTGGGTTGGCGGTTTAGTTTTTCCCGCCGGTCGCCAAAGGAAGACTTCGTAGATTTTGGTGATTTTTTTTTCATAATCAGGGGCCTGACCTCTCAGGCGATAGCAAAATGGTGAACCGGGTCCGTCCTCGCAAATAATTATTTAACCGCAAGCGGATCGACTTTTTAAGCCAGTTCTTCAAAACAATAGAAAAACAGGCAAAGATAGGAGAAGGATGTCCAACCGTTCACAAAAATGCTTTCACCCGAAAAATAAACCATTGGGAAAAACTACACGGCGACGCTGTACTCCCGCAGGGCATCGTTGAGCGATACTTTTTTGTCCGTTTGCTCACTCCGTTTTCCAATAATCAGGGCACACGCGACCTGATACTCTCCGGCCGGGAATTGTTTGGAATATGTGCCCGGTATAACCACGGACCGGGCCGGCACCCGACCTTTATGGATGACTGGCTCTGAACCGGTCACGTCAATGATGTGAGTCGATTGGGTCAATACGACGTTGGCTCCCAATACGGCCTCTTTTTCCACGCGCACCCCTTCCACGACAATGCAGCGTGAGCCGATAAAACAGTTGTCTTCAATGATGGTCGGAGCAGCCTGTGGCGGCTCCAGAACGCCACCGATACCTACCCCTCCGCTCAGGTGTACGTGGCGGCCAATTTGGGCACATGACCCTACCGTAGCCCAGGTATCTACCATGGAACCACTGCCAACCCATGCACCGATATTGACGTAGCTGGGCATCATGATCACGCCACTTTCGAGAAAAGCACCGTGCCGGGCGATGGCGTGCGGCACGACGCGTACGCCTTGCGCTGCGAAGTTTTTCTTCAAAGGTATTTTATCGTGAAATTCAAAAGGCGGCACCTCGATGGTCTCCATTTTCTGGATCGGAAAGTAAAGGATCACCGCTTTCTTCACCCAGTCATTAACTTTCCACCCGCCGTCGCTGGTTGGTTCTGCGACCCGCAACTGGCCCTGATCCAGCAGATTGACAACTTCGTTGATAGCCTCCCGGACAGTTTGTTGTTCCAGCATGGAGCGGTCTTCCCAAGCCTGGTTGATGATTGGTTCGAGTGTTTGCATAATTAGATGTGTTGATTTCTGTGTAATTTTTTTTCAATGACAAGTTTTGCAAATCCACGGATTCGCAGCTATTATTTGTCTTTTCAGCCAATTAGAAAATTCGCTGTAGATGGTCCTCAATGGGTTTAACGGGAAAAAGAAGATTATTTGAAATTAGAATAAACAGACCTTCGATACTCTGAGAATGAATGGCAGCGAGGCAGATATTAGAAAACCGTTTCTTTCCTCTGATGAGCGATTCAACCGCCCGGACCATTATCTTAACAACTCTTCCGGCCTGATGTCATTATCCTGGACAGGGTAGGCGCCGGGGTAGTCTTCCCGGAGAATATAAAGCGTCCGCAAGGCTTCTCTTTTGTTGGCAAATGCACCTGCCCTGATCTTATAATAAGGTTTGGCGTGCAGCCAGTCAACGGGAATACTCGGGTACAGGTTTTCGAAGCGGCGGAGTGAGCTTTCCATATTTTGCCGGTCGGTGGTGGCGAGCAGCTGAATTCGCCAGCCCCGCACCGTAGTTTTTGCCTGGTTTTGATCGATGAAACGCTGCATCAGCTTACCGACACCCGGCTCAACGGTCTCCGTAACATTTTGAGCCTGCAAAAAAGTAAAAGCAGGTACAAGCAATAAAAGAAGTATAGTCTTTTTCATGGTAACCTATTAAAAGTCAAAGCATACAATTCAGCCCGCAACGATCTGTACCCCTGCTGAGCTACCCAGTCGGTTGGCTCCGGCTCCAACCAGCTGCTCCGCAAAAAAACGATCCCTGATTCCACCGGAAGCTTTAATTTTAACATCGCTGGGCAGGGCAGCCCGCAGCTGTGCAACCACTTCGACCGAGGCACCCACCGGCGTATTGAATCCGGTAGATGTTTTCACAAAATCAACTTCCGCTCCCGCACAAATACCGGCAATCCTGAGCAATTCATCGTGGGTCAAAATGCCCGTTTCGATAATCACTTTTATCGTTTTGCCCCGCATGTGGCAAGCCGTTGTCAGAGACTCAATTTCGTTCTTTACGTAGTTCCAATGGCCATTTTTGACGGCGCAGAAATTGATAACCGTATCCAGTTCATCCACTCCTTCGTCAATGGCTCTTTTTATTTCTTCTACTTTGGCTGCGATGGCCGAAAAACCGGTCGGGAAGCCAATAACGCTGGCTATTTTTACCTTCTGGTTTTCCAGAAAGCCCTGGGCTGCTTTTACGTAGTAAGGCGGAATACAGACCGCTGCAAACTGGTTTAAAGCGGCTTGTTTACACAACTCTTCAATATCGGTCAACGTGCAGTAGGGTGACAGCAGCGTGTGGTCAATCAAATGGGCTAAATCCATGTGTTTAAGGCGATCAATTAAGTTTTAATAGGGCAATCCATCCAACACAAATGTCGTATATGATGCCTAACGGAGCGGCAATTTAGCACAAATTATATTTATAGGGATAAGGAGTATGGCAATTGATACATTTTTCAACAAAATTTAAGGCCACTCATTTAACTAACACTACTTTTTAGAAAACCAGTAAAGAAACACAAGTCATTCGCAGACAAAGCTTTAAACGAAACACATTATTTAAATTTGTCAGCCTTACGGCCATCTTTACCGTTCACTAAAATGATCCCAACATCTGCCATATACTTTTCCACATTCGCCCGGCGACCGGTCAAATGATTTGCCGAAATTTTAACGTAATTTTGTTTTTAGGAAAAAATGCCAGACCATCGTTTGTGCGATTGGTCGCTGTTTGACCTGAAAACACCGCCCTTTTCATGTTTGTGAGTTAAAAAATTCACTTTCATTGAGGAGGCTGGCTGTTAAGCACAGAGTAATTGGTAACAAAAACAGGGGAAAAACAACTTCGCCAATTTTGCTTTAAAATTCCATATCATCAGAAAAAATAAGAATAAAAAATGACCGACCAGGAAGGTGCCAAGAAAAAGAACGTAAAAGATATTAAGTCCAGCCTCCGCAAACGGGACGGGGAGCTGTCGGACTATGTCTTCGGAAAAGTACAACCACAGGCCGTTGACCTGGAAGCGGCTGTTCTGGGTGCACTCATGCTCGATAAAGACGCTTTGCCCATCGTCATGGACATCCTGCGCCCGGAAAGTTTTTACACCGATGCCCATCAATTGACATACCGGGCTATCCTCCGGTTGTTCGAAAAATCGCATCCTGTTGACTTGCTCACCGTTACGGAGGAATTGAAAAAATCAGGGGACATCGAAACCGTTGGCGGGGCCTACTACCTGGTGGAATTGACCGGTCGGGTCGGGTCGAGTGCCAATATTGAATACCACGCCCGCATCGTTGCGCAAAAACACATTCAACGGGAACTGATCAAGGTCTCCACCCAGATTATCCGCGATGCCTACGAAGACACCACCGACGTTTTTACCCTCCTCGATGATGCCGAGCAGGGACTTTTTGCCGTTACCCAAAACAACCTGAGCCGCCAGTACGAAAGCATGGGCGAGCTGGCCAGTAAGACCCTCAAAATTTTAGAAGAATTAAAAGATAAAGAAGACGGCCTTACCGGCGTCCCGACCGGATTTACCGAACTCGACCGGTTGACCTCGGGCTGGCAGTCTTCAGATTTGATCATTTTGGCCGCCAGACCGGGTATGGGTAAAACGAGTTTCGTTTTGGCCCTGGCCCGGAATGCCGCACTCGAATTCAATAAAGGAGTAGCTATTTTCTCTTTGGAGATGGCCAGTACACAGCTCGTCCAACGTCTTATTTCCCTGGAAGCAGAAATCTCCGGTTCCAAGCTCCGTTCCGGAAAACTGGAAGAATACGAATGGCAACAGCTCCACACGACCATCGAGAAAATGAGTGAAATCCCCATTTTCATCGACGATACACCCGGTATCAATATTTTTGAGTTGCGGGCCAAATGCCGCCGGTTGAAAATGCAGCACGATATCCAAATGGTCATCATTGATTACCTGCAGCTGATGAGTGGTGGTGGCAACAACAAAAACACCAACCGGGAACAGGAGATCAGCCAAATATCCCGAGCCCTGAAAGGATTGGCCAAAGAACTGAGCGTCCCCGTGATCGCACTCTCCCAGCTTAGCCGGGCGGTGGAAGTCCGGGGAGGAAGCAAACGGCCGCAATTGTCTGACCTTCGTGAATCCGGAGCGATCGAGCAGGATGCCGATATTGTGTCCTTCATTTACCGGCCCGAATATTACCAGATACTGGAAGATGAAAGCGGACAGTCGCTCAAGGGTATCGCAGAGATTATTATTGCCAAACACAGGAACGGCGCACTCGACACGGTCAAACTTCGCTTTACCGATAAATTCGCCAAGTTCTCTGACCTCGGCGACCCGAACTTTGACGACTTCCCCTCCGCCGATCCGTTTGCAGCACCCTTCGAACCTTCGAATGTGATTACCCGGCCATCCAAGATGAATGACGATGAAGACATTCCGTTTTAATTGGATTGTGCTGGTCAGCTGAAAATATAATCGGAAGCCCCGGATTGGTCTGAGCAACCGGGGGTGTTTGGTTTATTCGCTGAGTGACTTTCATTAAAAGTTATCCGATACCCGAATAACTTTACCAACCTCCTACCCCAGCACCCGTTTCTCCCCCATAAAAGGCTGATCGTAAAAGCGTTGGCCCGTTGCCCGGTACAGTGCATTGGCCAGCGCTGCCATGACGGGCGGATACAACGGTTCCCCGAGTCCGGTCGGGTCAATATCATTTTTTACAAAATGAACCTCAATGTCCTTCGGCGCCTCGCTGTGGCGAATGATGCGATATTTATCCAGGTTGTTCCTGTCCGGCACACCATCCTCGAAATTCAAAACCCCGTACAAGACATTGCCGATACCGTCCACCACACTACCCTCCGCCAGGTTTGCAGCGGCGAGTGGGTTGACAACAATACCACAATCAACAGCACAATGCACCTTCTGCACCACAGGCCTGCCATCTTCCACCGTCAGATCCATGACATGCGCCACGTAGGAATTGTGGCAAAAATAGGCGGCCACCCCCCGGTGGATATTGGCCGGCGGCGACGCCCAATCCGATTTTTCCTTCACCAGCTCAAGCACCCCGGCGTAGCGGGCAGCATCATAGTCGTTGTCTTTGCCTACCGGGTTCGTTTTTGC
Organism: Saprospiraceae bacterium; assembly: GCA_041600595.1. Taxonomy (GTDB): domain Bacteria; phylum Bacteroidota; class Bacteroidia; order Chitinophagales; family Saprospiraceae; genus UBA6168. The sequence goes on from JBFIJS010000080.1 coordinate 8,505, forward strand.
CCGTTCGAGTAGTTCGAGGCGGAAGTCGAGGGGGTCTTTACCGGCGGTTTCGGCCAATTCATCAAGGAAAGACTGCTCGGCACTCGCCATGAAATTGGAGCGGGGCGCCCGGTACGACCCAACTGTAATATTGGTATCAATAGTCCAGTCTTCGGCGAGGTAATGGTCCACGGCACCAGCGGGAAAACGGTCGGCCGCCAGCGGACTTTCCGGAATGCCGCCCGCTTTCACGTGAAAAGCAGTCAGGTTATTATCAGCATCCAATGCGGCCCGGAACGTCGCATGGTAGGCTGGTCGGTAAATACCGGCCGTCATGTCATCCTCGCGGGTGTATATCAATTTGACGGGAGCATCCATTTTTTGTGAAATGATAGCCGCCTCCAACAGCCAGTGGGCGTAAGAACGCCGCCCGTATCCCCCACCCAACCGGGTCATCTGAATGTCAATCTTTTCGAGTGGCAAGCCAAGACGGGCAGACAACGCCTGCTCCGTAAATTCCGGCTTCTGCAAGGGCCCGGCCAGTTCGGCTTTTTCCGCCGTTACGTGCGCAAAGAAATTCATCGGCTCCATGCAGTTGTGGGCCAGGAAGGGAGCGGTATAAGTGCGCTCGATCACCTTTGCCGCATTTTTGAAAGCAGCCTCCGGGTTGCCATCCTTGCGCCGGATGGTGCCGGGCCGGGCTGCCATTTCAGTCATTCTGGCAAAATGATCGGTCGTACTTTCCAGTCCGGCAGGCGTATGAACAGTCACCTTTTTTCCAAAACGGTCGATGGTTTCGGTCCTGGCGGCTATGGGTTCCCATTCCAGTTTCAGCGCCTTTTTGGCATTCATCACCTCCCAGGTCGAGTTGCCAACCACGGCGACCAGGTCGGGGAAGGTGCAGGTATCGAAAAATTTTTTCTCGTAGCCGTCATTAAAATTTTTGATGGTAAAAATATCCTTCACGCCGGGCATGGCACGAGCCGCCGAATCGTCTACTGCTTTTAGCTTCAGGCCAAAAGCTGGCGGGTGTGCAATCATGGCAATGAGCATTCCTTCTCTGCGGGTATCGATCCCGAATAGAGGCTGCCCGGTCACGATTTTCAGTCCGTCCACATTTTTGCGGGGAGTACCGATGATTTTGAAATCCTCGATGTTTTTCAAACTCACCTCCTCCGGCACCGGAACCATACTGGCGGCAGAGGCCATTTCACCGTATCCCGCTTTTTTACCGCTGTTTTTATGAAATAAAAAACCTGCTTCGGTGGTGATCTCGTCCAGCGGAACGCCCCATGCCTGCGCAGCCGCCTCCCGGAGCATGTGCCGGGCAGAGGCTCCGGCCATCCGCAAGGCCTGCCACCCCTGCCGGATCGCCTGACTGCCGCCGATGAACTGGCGGGTAAATTTCTCTGTATCCAAAGGTGCTTGCTCCACAATCACTTTGGCCCAGTCCACATCCAGTTCCTCCGCCACGATCATGGGCATGGAAGTTTTCACGTTCTGCCCGCCTTCCGGGTTTGGCGACATGATCGTCACGACTCCATTCTCTCCAATTTTCAAAAAGCCATTGATGTCGAACCACTCTTTGGGCATGGTTAAAACTTCTTTTTCCGATGGCTTGCAGGAGGCAAACCAACTGAACCCGAGAACCATGCCGCCGCCCGCCAATCCTGTGGCTTTAAGAAATGAGCGTCTGCCGTATGTTGTTTTGATGGTAGTCATCTTTATTTATTGCTTTTTAAAAAAAACTGCTCTTAAACATCAAACTTGAAACTTGAAACTTTAGACATCCTCCGCTGCCGTCTTGATCGCCGCCCGGATCCTTGTATATGTTCC
>JBFIJS010000081.1:0-10310 GCA_041600595.1 Saprospiraceae bacterium
ATGTCGCCGCTCATGTCGCGCAGGAGCATCAATAAATAGCCGGGTGAATAATAATAAGCCTTGTACTTCTCCAGTGCGGAATCGATCTCTTCTCTCAATTCATCGCGGCGGAGGTTTTTGTTGTCGGCAGGTTCCAGCAATTGAAAGGTCAGCTTTTCCACCAGATCGGGCTGGTAGGGCAGGAGACGGAAAAGGAGTTTGTCTTTTTGCTGGTGATCCAGTTTGGCAATGGCCTTTTTGAGTTCGGCGGAGAGGATCGTTTTTCTTTTCATAAACTGTTTTGCCGCAAATTTAAAATGTGAAGCGCAACTTATCGATCTCGTTTTCTCAGCAAAGTGCTCCGCCGACTGGTCGTAGTGCTCCGTCCTAAACTATACGTAGTATCAAACTTAGGTAAATGCAGCATGTAGCTCCGAACAAGCGTACATTTTGCGGGCGCCTGAAAAAGGCATATTTTGGTGCACCAGAATGAAATAGCTACAGACAGGCCCCGGCCAAAAAAACTAAAGAAAAAGCAGCCGGCCTGAATCCGCAAAAACTACGTAAGTGGCTGTATATCTGACATTTAACAACAAAATAAAATACATGATAACGACGATTGACCTCAAATTTTTAGGACACCAGGAAACCATTGCCGCATTTCTCATCGAAACAACCGAGGGGCCGGTGCTGATCGAAACCGGTCCGCACTCTACGCTACCTACCCTGAAAGCAGGAATAGCGCAAGCCGGTTTTGCCCTGGAAGATGTCCAGCACGTTTTCCTGTCGCACATCCATCTTGACCATGCGGGAAGCGCCTGGTGCTTTGCCGAACATGGTGCCACGATTTACTTGCATCCCTTCGGCGAGCGGCACCTGGCCGATCCCGGAAAGTTGCTGGCATCCGCCAAAATGATTTACCAGGACGATATGGACCGCCTGTGGGGAACACTCAAGCCGATTCCAAAGCAGCAATTGCGGACGGTTGCGGACGAAGAAACCATCACCATCGGACAAACCCGCCTGAAAGCATGGCACACGCCCGGCCATGCCGTCCACCACATTGCCTGGGAATTGGGCAATTCATTGTTCACCGGAGATGTAGCAGGAGTGAAAATCGGGGAAGGTATCGTGGTGCCGCCCTGTCCGCCGCCGGATATTAATCTGGAAGACTGGAAGGCGTCGATTGAAAAGATACTGGCCAATAATTACGATGCCTTATACCTGACCCATTTTGGCAAGGTCGGGCAGCCGGCGCAGCATTTAACCGAATTGCAAAAACGCCTCACCGACTGGGCTCATTGGATAAAACCCTTTTTCGACAAGGATGTTGATCAAAAGGAAATCGTACCGCAGTTTCAGGCGTATGTGCAGCAACAATTGCTGGATAGCGGTGTGCAGGGAGAAGACCTGGAGCGATACGAAGGTGCCAACCCTTCCTGGATGAGTGTAGCGGGACTGATGAGGTACTGGAAAAAAGCAACCGGAGCCTGAACCTAAAAGAATAATAAATTATGTTTCAAAGCCTGCCTGAGCATTTCAGAAAGTATAAGTTGAATGCCGATGTCCGCACCTTGATGTTGCTGCGCAAAAGCATGGAGAAGGGATTGGTTCACACCATCGGAGATCTTTATCTGGTGTTGAAAGGACTGATTACCAACTCCCCGAAAGACTACGGGCCCTACACGACTGCTTTTTATAAATATTTTTTTGACATTGAGATCAAGCCCGGCGAAGACCTCGACAGTGCGATTCTCCGTTCGAAGATTTTTCAGGATTGGAAGGAAAAAAAACTACTCGACCTGCGACAGGTGGAGGCACCGGATATGAAGGAATTGATTGATCAATTTCTGAATGAAATTCATGTGACTACTTTTGATATTAAAAAAATGCTCGATGGTTCGGACATCTTAAACAACGATGATCCCAACCGTCCCGACTCCGCCGGCGAAGACGATAACATTCCGCAGAAAGTAGAGCAGGGGGCTGATTACAGCAATTTCACTCTGGAAGAACTGATGGAACGCATGAAAAAAGTCATGGACCAACAACAGCGCAAACACCGCGGGGGCGACCATTGGGTAGGGCAGTATGGTCGCTCGCCTTACGGCAACAGCGGAGCGGCAAAAAACGGCATTCGGGTTGGTGGTTCCGGTGGTGGCAAAATGGCCCGAAAGGTTATTGGTGATAAAAACTTTTACCCTGTGGATACCAAAGTTGCCCTCGATGACAACAATATAGATGTAGCGCTTTCTTTTTTGAAAGGCATCGAAGATGAATCAGCGGAATTGTTGCTGGACATCCCCCAAACTATCAAAGAAGGCGTTAAAGAAGGTGGTTTGTTTTTGCCATTTCAAAAGGAAAAAATCGATCAAAAAGTGCAGGTTCTCCTGTTCATTGACAACGGAGGCTGGTCCATGTCTCCATATATTAAAAACGTGACCAGGTTATTTTCCAAAATGAACCGCCGCTTTGCCCACGATTTGAAAACGTATTATTTCCACAATACCATTTACGGCGGGGCATTTACGGATGTGCGGCGTACCCAGTTTGAGCCAATGGAAAAAATTTTGCAGAACAATAAAAACTACAGCGTATTCATTATTGGTGATGCGGATATGGCTCCTTATGAATTATCGGAACGCAGTATGAACGACTGGCGGGCACTCGAAGAACGATTTTCCCGCATTGCCTGGATGAATCCGCTCGATCACCGCTATTGGCCCGGTTCGATGACGGTCAGTATTTTGCGAAAAGTATTTAAAATGTATCCGCTTTCTCCTTACGGAATCGAGTTAGCGGTGCACTACATGAACCGTAAAAAGAAATTCGGTAAAGTTTGAAATGACAGCTTTGACAGTGCTTGTATGGGGCCATCGCTCCTCTCTGAAAAAGCTTAAAATACAGCCGGTCAGGCCATCTCCTACTTCAGGGCGAAATGAATATTTGGGCCCATCAATACCTGGCAGGCCCAGCATTTTCATTCGCTGACCACAAACTGTGGCTTACCTTCCAGAAAAGCTGAAATATTTTCCGCGACAATTTGTATCAATCGTCCTCTCGATTCCTGGGTAGCCCATGCCTGATGAGGGGTCAGGATGCAGTTTTTCAATCCGATCAAAGGGTGCCCGGGTGGTGGTGGTTCTTTACTGAGCACGTCCAGTCCGGCTCCGGCAATTTTCCCTTCCAGCAAAGCCTTTCTCACGTCTGCTTCATTGACAAGGCCGCCCCGGCCGGTGTTGATCAGGTAGGCTGATGGTTTCATTAAAGAAAGGTTATTGGCATTGACGACGCCGGCGTTTTCTTCACTCAGCGGAGCGTGCAGGGTGAGTACATCACTGTTCGCAAACAGTTTTTCCAGTCCTACATATTCCACACCGGGGGGTGGTGTCTGGCTCAGGTCTCGTCGGTTTGCTATCACCTGCATGCCAAATGCGAGGGCGATCTGTGCTACCTGGCGGCCTATTTTACCAAAACCATAAATACCCATGGTTTTCGCGGTCAGTTCCGACAATGTTTCTTTCCAGTAACACCAATCGGGTGCATTGGTCCAGCCTTGATCCTGAACGCTTTGATTGTGCAGAGCGACATGGTTGGTCATTTCCAGCAACAGGGAGAAAACGTGCTGTGCTACGGAAGGAGTGCTGTAACCTACTGCATTGCAGACGGTTATGCCACAATGACGGGCTCCGGGAATGTCGATATTGTTATAGCCGGTCGCCAGGGTACAGATGAGCCGGAGCCCCGGTAGTTGTTCCATAAGCTGCCGGTCCAGCCTGGTTTTATTGACCACCAATATGTCGGCACCCCGGCTCCTTTCGATGATTTTGTTTTCGGGGGTCCGGTCGTGGACTTGAAAGTTTCCTAATGCGGCGATAGGGTCCCAGGACAAGTCGCCGGGATTAGTGGTGTATCCGTCGAGGATGACAATGTCGGGCATAGACAGTTTTTTTTATGATTTGATGATGATAAGGATTTCAATCAGTCCGGGAGTGGCGGTGCCGTGTTATTATTTTAGGAAAATGAGATTCTCAACGAGGTAATCGTCCTTACTTTTCCCTGGTGGCCGACCGCCAGTCCTTAAATTTCCACCCGCTGCGACCGAATTTTTTTACCAAAAAACATAGTTCCTTTCTCGTCAAAATCATCGGCATCGCCGGTAGTTTGAAAGGTCACCCGGCCGTTGCGGCTACAAAACTGGTCAATTTCCGGGTGCCTTTGCAGGTAGTCTTTGAGACTGGCAGCCACGATGGCTCCCTGCGAAATAACCCTGACCGAAGAGGGGGTCAGCGATTCGATGAGGGGTTGCAGCAATGGGTAATGGGTGCAGGCCAGCAGGATCGTATCGATATTTTTTGATTGACCAAGCAGTTCGTTCAGGTATTTTTCCACAAAATATATGGTTCCCGGGCTTTCCAGTTCCCCGTTTTCCACCAGTGGGACCCACAAGGGACAGGCCTGTTGGAAAACCTTGACACTCGGCCATAAACGATTGATTTCCATGAGATAAGATCCGGATTTTACGGTTCCGTTGGTGCCCATGATTCCAATTTCCCGGGTAGTTGAAAAACGTCCGATCACTTCCGTTGTGGGGCGAATGACGCCCAGAACTCTTTTCTGTGGTGCCAAACGTGGCAAATCGAGTTGCTGGATGTTGCGAAGGGCTTTGGCCGAAGCCGTATTACAGGCCAACACCACCAGTTGACAACCCTGAGAGAACAAATACCTGACTGCTTGTAAGGTGTAAGAGTAGATCGTATCGAAAGCACGGGTTCCGTAAGGGGTACGGGCATTGTCGCCGAGGTACAGGAAATCATGCCCGGGCAGCGCTTCGACGATTTCCCGCAGGACGGTCAATCCACCGTAGCCACTATCGAAAATGCCGATGTGATGCTGCTGAATGGCCAGACTGTTATCAGGTGTTGGTGAGTTGTTTTTCAAAAAGAAAAAATTTGGTGAAGGGCAAAAATAGGATTCGCAATGGACGTGCAAAATACGTTTTCCGGAATCGGTGCAGGATTGCAGAAGAAACTGATCATAAAATTCGGTATAAAATTTTATTATTTTATCTTGCGCCAAATTTGAGAAAGATGTTTGAAAAATGATTAGTTGACCAAAGAATCTTTGGTTCCTGGCAACCCTTTTCAGAATCGATTGTTTGCAGTTAAATCAAAAATTATCCCGCACTCATCCCATACCCGAAACGAAAATTAAATCTGAAATCTACTATTCATGACAGGAAAAATTAAGAAACCCTCCTTGTTAAAGGTATTGTTTGAAACGAGGGCCTTGGCTGAGTTGGGTGTTTATTACACAGCGTATCCGCTCTTGCGCAATGTTCCCAAAGGGGATGGTCATCCCGTCCTGGTATTGCCAGGTTTACTGGCCAGCGACTTTTCCACCAGACCACTACGCAAGTTCATTAACGATAAAGGCAATCATGCCTACCCGTGGAGTTTGGGCCGCAACCTCGGCCAGATCGAATACGTCGAATTGCTGGAAGACAGAATCAAGGAACTGCAATTGAGGCACGGTAAGAAAGTCACTCTGATCGGCTGGAGCCTGGGAGGTCTTTTTTCCAGGGTCATGGCCAATATGATGCCCGGTTCAGTTCGGCAAGTCATCACCTTGGGATCGCCGTTTATGGGCATTCGGGGAGAAAGCAATGCCGATTTTGCCTATGAAATAGCCAGCGGACAAAAGCGGGGCGACGTGTCACAGGAGATCATCGACATGATAGAAACGCCGCCTCCGGTTCCTTTTACCTCTATTTATTCCAAAGGAGACGGTATCGTTAGCTGGCAGCATTGCATTGAACCGACTCCGCGCCACGACGTGCAAAATATTGAAGTCGTCGGCAGTCATTTAGGCCTGGGCCACAATCCGGCAGTGCTGGTAGTAGTCGCCGACCGACTGGCACAGGAAGAGGGCTACTGGCAGCCCTTCGAATTTGAAAGAGGTATCAACGGTTTGGTATACCCGCAGTTTTGGCGGACAGCGATGGAGGTGGCTTGAAATAGAGTAGTTACTAAGGTTTTTACAACAGGCCATTTACTTGTCAAATGACTACAGCTGGTCATTGCATTTTCTCCATCTTACGAGGGAATAAATATGTTGAAAAAAATTGTGGTTCCGGCTGGAGCGGCATCAATTATGGTCTAAAAACAAAAAAGCCCATTCGAATCAATTCGAATGGGCTTTACAATTGTGCGGAGAGGGAGGGATTCGAACCCCCGGTACCTCGCGGTACGACGGTTTTCAAGACCGTTGCAATAAACCAGGCTCTGCCACCTCTCCGTTGCAAAAACTATCTGAATGTGGTACGTAGCTTTATACTTTTTAAAAGCGGGTGCAAATGTAAAATCCTAATTGGAAAAACAAAACCTTTCGGGCCAAGAAAAAATTCATTTTAGCACAAAAAAGACCCATGGGAAAACAGCATTGTCTTCATGGGTCTTTTTTGTGGCTATTCATAGGGGTATGGATTACCCGATAACCGGGTTTCTTCCAATACTTTCGTAGCGGAACCCAAGCCCTTCCATGGTGTTTACATCATATAAGTTACGCCCGTCAAAAATGACGGGGCTTTTCAGCAATTCTTTCATGACATCGAAACTCGGTGTCCTGAATACGCTCCACTCGGTGACGATGGCCAGGGCATCGGCGCCGATCAGCGCCTCGTACTGATCCTGGGCCATGCTGACCTGGCCATTGTATTCGGCCCGAACGTTGGGCATAGCTTCCGGATCGAAAGCTTTTACTTTGGCACCGGCTTCGATCAGGTCATTGATCAGATAAAGGGCCGGGGCTTCCCGGATATCATCCGTATTGGGTTTGAAAGCCAGTCCCCACAACGCAATGGTTTTTCCTTTCAGGTCATTACCAAAGTGCGCTTTGATTTTTTCGGTCAAACGATGCTTTTGGATTTGGTTGACATTCATCACTGATTTTAAAATTTTAAAATCATAATCGTGATCAGCGGCGGTCTTCGCCAATGCCTGAACGTCTTTGGGGAAGCAAGAGCCTCCGTATCCGACGCCGGGAAACAAAAACCGCTTACCAATACGGCTGTCGCTACCCATGCCGACGCGGACTGAATCCACATTGGCGCCAACCTTTTCACAGAGGTTGGCTATCTCATTCATGAATGAAATACGGGCCGCCAGGTAGGAGTTGGCAGCGTATTTAGTCATTTCCGCTGAGCGCTCGTCCATGAAATAGATCGGGTTGCCCTGCCGGACAAATGGCTCATAGAGCTTTTTCATGACCTTTTGGGCCTTTTCCGATTTGGTGCCAATGACAACGCGATCGGGTTTTAAAAAGTCTTCAACGGCAACGCCTTCCCGAAGAAATTCGGGGTTGGAGACAACGTCGAACAGGTCTTCGCTGAGATTTTTGGCGAGGATGGCGTGGACTTTTTCAGCTGTCCCGACCGGTACAGTACTTTTATCTACAATTACTTTATAGTCTTTGATAATCTTGGAAAGGTCGTCGGCAACGCCGAGGATATACTTCAGATCGGCGGATCCATCCTCATCGGGTGGGGTAGGGAGTGCCAGGAAAATGATTTCGGCTTTTTCTACTGCTTTGGCAAGGTCGGTAGTAAATTCAAGCCGCCCCTGTCTTTTGTTGCGCTCGAAAAGTATTTCAAGGCCTGGTTCATAAATGGGGACTTCGCCTTGCTGCATCCGACGAACTTTGTTTTCGTCAATATCGACACATACAACGTGGTTTCCAGTCTCGGCAAAACAGGTTCCGGATACGAGTCCTACATAACCGGTTCCAACTACGGCAATTTTCATGGTAAAATGGTTTTACTAATAGTTTATTGTAAGAGCAGCCGCAAAGTTATGGGTTGTGAGCTACTATTTTTATGGTTATTGTTTTTAAATAGTTCTTGATGGTGTTTAAATCATGACGGTTTTTAAAATGTTGAATCATGAAATAAACCACCGGGTCAGGGGGGGAACTCGCTTATTTTGGAGTGATGTCAGGCCGTTTGTGATGATTTTTTCCTCCGGTTACTGCCATTCAGATAGCGCTTTATAACTTTGGAAAAATTTACAGCAATGCGATATGTCTTAGTTTTTATCACCTTCGCTTTCGGACAATCATGCAGCCACAAGCCTCTGGCCTTCTCTTCAACTTCCGTGCCGTCTGCACCGGATTATTCCCGGCCAGAAAGTTGGGCCGCTTTACCGAAAAGGACCGACGCTGCCGACAAAGTGCCAAATGGTGACTTAGAAGATAGTCAGGCAGACGCTGAAGCAGATGTGTTTTTCCTGCACCCAACGACGTTTACGGGAAAGGCAAACAGCTGGAACGCATCGGTTGCTGATGAAAAATTGAACGAAAAAACAGATCGGACGACCATTTTATACCAGGCGAGTATCTTTAATGGTGCCGGAAAGGTGTATGCGCCCAGATACCGGCAAGCGCACCTTTCCAGTTTCTCTTCGGCTGATAAAACTAAAGCCAAGGCTGCCCTCGATCTGGCTTACGCTGATGTTCAGAAGTCATTTGAATATTACCTGGAGCATTACAATCAGCGACGGCCTGTCATCATTGCTGCACACAGCCAGGGGGCTCTTCATGCGAAAAAGTTATTGAAGGATTATTTTGATAAACAAGATCTTCAGCGAAGGCTCGTGGTGGCCTACGTGGTTGGCTGGCCGGTTTTTGAAACGGAATTTCAGGAGCTGCCACCCTGTAAAACGCCGGATCAAACAGGATGCATCTGTTCCTGGCGGACGTTTAAACATGGATATCTGCCACCGAAGTACCCTACCGGAGATAGTATCATTGTAGTTAATCCGTTGAGTTGGGAAACTGACCAGCGCTTCGTCTCCAGGGATTATCATAAAGGAGCCGTATTGAGGAATTTCAACAAAATATTTCCGAAAATAGTAGATGCGCAGATTCACGAAGGAGTGCTTTGGGCACATAAGCCAAAATTTCCCGGAAGTTTTTTGTTCAACCGTAAAAATTATCACATCGCTGATTTCAACTTTTACTACTTAGACGTTCGGGAAAATGCTCGCAGGAGGGTAGCCTCTTTTTGGAAAAGGCATTAAAAGAAAACCCCGGCTGCTCAGGCAACCGGGGTTTTTTATTGCTAACAACAGTTAAAATTCTATTTCAACTTTGTCTTCAAGAAGCGATTTACCAACGGCTTCCGCCGCCGCCGCCGTAACCGCCGCCGCCGCCACGGTTTCCACCGTAACCGCCACCGCCGCCACGGTTTCCGCCGTAACCGCCGCCACCGCCACGGTTTCCGCCACCAAATCCACCACGGCCACGGCCACCGCCGCCGCCACGGCTACCTCTGTCTTCAGCTTCTTTAACTACAATGGTTCTTCCATCCATCTCAGTTTCGTTGAGCCCGTCGATAGCATTCTGGGCTTCGTCATCGTTTGGCATTTCAACAAATCCAAAGCCTTTGGAACGGCCAGTGAATTTATCGTTAATAATGTTGCAAGAGCTAACTTCACCATATTGCTCGAAGGCTGACTGAAGGTCGTCTACTTGCGTGTCGTAGTTTAATTTTGCTACGAAGATGTTCATTTCAAAAAAAATTAAAAATTAAAAATAACTGAGGAACCCTATGAAAGCAAAATAATAACAGGATCAAATAAGGGAATTAAAACGCGTAGGCTGGAAGATGGATTGTGAGTTGAGGAACTAACGATGCTTACTTACAGAACTACTGATTAACCACTTAACGAATTTTCTTACTTGCTAATCAGTGAATTACTCAAAGAACGATACAAAGGTAAGAGCTTTTTAATTGCCATGTTAGTTTTTTTTTCAAAATATTACAGTAGGCGTTTATATTGTATGTAAAATAAGTTAATGTATAAACAATTGGAGTTCGTCTCACGATCGGAAGGAGTTGTTCGTGCGGCTCAAACAAACTTTGTCTTAAAAACAACCAAAGTTGACGGGAGAAAGTCATTGTTTCACGCACTTTGGGTTGTAGTTTTGCGGTATAGGTTTGTGATCGTTGAACATTCAGCGTAAAAATCCATAACCATGTAGAAAAAATGCCCCTACTAGCCTGTAGATGTGTTCTTTCGCCAACAATCTGTCACCTTCTGCGAATCCTGCATTCCAAAGATCATGACGAAACAATCCTCTTTCAAAGCTGTTAACCACACATCAAAATTTGTTCAAAATTAGTCGAAATGAAAAAAATCCTGACTACGACCTTAAGCATGCTCTTTGTATGTCTCCTCTTCGGACAGCAAGCGCCAAATTTCTGGAAACAAGTACAATATGACCAGGTTTTCCTGCCGGAAAAAGCTGAGACGGTGATCATGCCTGCGGAATAC
>JBFIJS010000082.1:0-10088 GCA_041600595.1 Saprospiraceae bacterium
ATCAACCTCCTGCCGGACAATCCACTGCGCGGCCCCAATGATGAGCGGCTCGGTGTCCGTTTTCCGGATATGCTGCATGCCTACGACCCGGAGATGCTGGCGACGGCAGTTGCGATAGCCCGGGAATATGGCATTGCGGCTCACACCGGCGTCTATGCTGCTATGTCCGGTCCCAATTTTGAGACTCCCGCTGAATACAATTATCTCCATCTGATTGGTGCCGACCTGGCGGGTATGTCCACAGTGCCCGAAGTACTGGTGGGACGGCACGCCGGCATGAGGATATTTGCCGCCTCACTGGTGACCGATAAGGGCTATCCCGCGGAGGTTATCCGGGAAATAAGCCACGAGGAGGTACTGGCCGTTTCCCGAAAAGCTGCTCCGCATTTGCAGACAATCGTCAAGGGACTGATCATGGCATACGGACGCTGATTTTTTCCTGAAGTTTGCTGTAAGCCGAAGGCAAGTTATACTGGTTTTTTCCGCCGCCAGTTTTTCTTCCATTTTTTGGGTGCTCCATTTTGCGGTTCTTTATCCTTTTTTCTACCCAACAATTTATCGATCAAATCATTCCTGCCCAGCGCCGTCAACTTTGCTTTGAGGGCCTGGTAATTTTCCTTTTTGTACCAGAAAAAGAACTGATGCTGGCGTTTCTTTTCCTCCTTTGTTTTTGCGGTGTAAACGGGTTTCAGGGTATAAGGATGGACACCGGTGTAGTAAATGACCGTGGCTACCGTCATCGGGGTAGGGGTGAAGTCCTGCACCTGTTCGAGTTTGAAGCCCATGTCCTTTGTTTCGGCGGCGAGGTTGGCCATTTCCTCTTCGGTGCTGCCGGGGTGGCTGGAAATGAAATAAGGAATCAGCGGCTGATCCAGCCCGAATTTTTTATTGGCGGCGTCAAATTTTTTCTTGAACTCATGGAAATGTTTGAACGAAGGTTTGCGCATCGTCCGGAGCGTGGAGTCAGACGTATGCTCAGGGGCTACTTTTAATCGCCCGCAAACGTGGCGGCTGACCAATTGGTCCATGTATTCGTCGAGTGAACCGTCGTTGTTTTTGTTGTAACTGTCCACCAGCAGGTCGTAGCGGATGCCGCTGCCCACGAAGGCCTTTTTTACCTTCGGGTGTTCATCGACTTTTCGGTACAGGTCGGTCATGGCTTTGTGGCTGGTGTCGAGGTTGCTGCACACGACCGGGTGGATACAGGAGGGCGCTACACAGCGGTCGCAGATGGACTGGACCTTACCTTTCATTTTGTACATATTGCCCGAAGGCCCGCCGAGGTCAGAAATGTAGCCTTTGAAATCGGGCATCTGCGTAACTTTTTCTACCTCTTTCAGGATGGATTCTTCCGATCGGCTCGCCACAAATTTTCCCTGGTGGGCGGAAATGGTGCAAAAGCTGCACCCGCCAAAGCACCCGCGGTGCATATTGATGGAAAATTTGATCATCTCATAGGCCGGAATGGCTCCCCGTTTATTGTATTTGGGGTGTGGCAGCCGGGTGTAGGGCAGGTCAAAAGAGGTGTCGATCTCTTCTTCGGTCATCGGGGGGTAGGGCGGATTGATCACGAGGTGGTGCTCCCCGACGCCCTGGATCAATCGTTTGGCCTCCACCTTATTGGATTGCTGTTCGATGTGTTTAAAATTGGCAGCGAAGGCAATTTTATCGGCGAGGCAGGTTTCGTGGGAGGAGAGTTCGAGGTCTTCCCAACGTTTCATTTTGGGAACAGGTTGGTCCCTGGGGTGGAGGATGGCCGTTTGGGGAACCGTTTTGATACTGGAAAACGGGACACCTTTCCGGAGCAGCCGAATAATTTCCCGCAGGGGCATTTCTCCCATTCCGTAAACCAGCATATCGGCGCCGCTCAAAGTCAGAATGTTGGGAAAAAGTTGATCTGCCCAATAGTCATAATGGGTGACCCGCCGCAGCGAGGCTTCGATGCCACCGATCAGAACGGGCACATCCGGGTAAAGCTCCTTTAAAATCTGCGTGTAAACTTTGACCGCATAATCAGGCCGGAAACCGGCATCGCCACCGGGCGTATAGGCATCGGTGGAGCGTTTGCGCTTGCCGGCCGTGTAGTGGTTGACCATCGAATCCATGCAGCCGGATGTTACCCCGAAAAACAGGTTGGGCCGGCCAAACTTTTTGAAGTCCCGGAGGTCGTCACGCCAATTTGGTTGTGGGATGATCCCAACCCGGAGCCCCTCGCTTTCGATGATCCGTCCGATCACGGCGTTGCCAAAAGCCGGGTGGTCAACGTAGGCATCACCCGAAATGATGATGACATCCAGGGAATCCCAGCCACGCAGCTCCACTTCTTTTTTGGTGATCGGCAGCCAGTCGGTTATTTTATTTTCTACGATTGGTAGGTTAAACATGGTCTGTTTACAGTTTGCAGTTTGAGCGTAGCGAAAATAATTTATAAATCAACGCTTTATGATTTTTTTCGAGTGTCGATTTTCTACCATCATCTGCTTGTTGAATTGTTCACTTGGTTTTTCGGTCGGCTTTTCCGTTTCATTTTTACAAAAAATGGTTGCGAGGTATTTAGAATCCTTCGCCCTGATGAGACGGCGCAAGGCCGGCGGCTTTCTGATGTCTGCCCATTGGCAGTGATACAAATGTAAATGGTTGGTTTCGATTGGCCGGAGACGGGGCAAAGTTCGGGTTTATTTTCCACAAAATACAGTCAGGGCATTCACCAAACCGACTGGTGTCAAAAGGGTTGCGATTGTAGCCGGATTTTAAATGGGATTAAAAAAAACGAAACGGCTCCTCAATTTCCCCGCTGCCAATATCGTAGCCTGCTGAAATGATATGCGTTGTCGGCAGCGAAGTTCTGCTGTCGGATTGGTTGTTATTCTGGTACGCATAAGTCAGCCGGAAACGGTCGAGGATGTACATGGCCGATATGCCAAAGCGGTTGGTTGGAACGCCGGAACTCGGATCGGTCAATCCGTATAAAACCCCCACTACATAAGTTTTTTGCACAATCACACTGGCCTGCAAATCGAACGAGGCCACGTGCCCCACATTGGTGAAAGACTGGTCAGGTAGTTCATAGATATTGGCATAGCGCAGTAAGGCGACGGGTTTGAGGTCGAGGTCTTCGGAGAGGCGAAAGATGCCTCCGACGTGCAGACTGTAGGGGTTTTCCCGTTCCTGATTATTGGAGGCCAAACGTTCGAGGCCGGCCGATTTTTCCAAAAAATTTAAAACTGAAATGCCGGCAAAAAAGCGATCAAGTCGATAGTAGATCCCAAAACCGGCATCGAGCGAAACGAAGTCGTTGTTGTTGGAAAAGAAATTGTTGGCGACGTCAAAATAATTTAAGCCCGCTACGAGGCCGAACGAAAATTCACCGCCGTTGGTCAGCTGGTACCTCCTCGACCACGATGGCCGCAGGTTGACTTCTCCCAGAAAGGCGTTCTGGTAAAACTGACAGGTCAGGCCCAGTCCGCCCTTTTCGGTGGCGCCCTGCATGTTGACGAGAACCGACCGGGAGAGGGTGTTTTGGGAAACAAAATTGCCGAGGTAGGTGGCCTCAAAACCCGTGGCGGCGGCGTAGGAAGAATAGGCCGGATTGAGTGCCAGGGCGTTCATCTGGTACTGGAGCAAAGAGGTGCGGAACTCCTGGGCGTATCCCGGCAGGGCAACCGCTAGCAATAGTAGTAAAAACAGGTGCTTCATAAGATGGAGGAGAGCTGAGAAAAAAGGAGACGAACAGCTTGGTCGTCCAATGTTTCAACTCCGAAATCTTTAAAACACCAAGCTACCCATTTTGGGAAATATGGGCAATGTTCCTTCCGTTTTCGGTGGTTTCTGTTGGCTATCTTGCAAGCAGGGGAGGGCGCGCTGGTTTTTCGGGGGAGTTTTGCTGTCGGAAGGAATTGCCGCAAGAGTCAGGTTCCACCGCAACCAATTCAGGTCCTGGCTTTTCCCTTATCATCCAACCCATTCGCAAAGACTCTGGTAAAAGGCGTTTCCGACGGAGCAAGTTTCCCCGTTCCTCAGGTGAACCTCCCGGTTCGAGTGGTCGATGACCGAAATCCAGCCGATATTGATGACCTCGAAGCGGTTAATCTGTACAAATTCGTGGGGAAGTTTGGCAATCAACTGCGCCAGGGAGAGGCTGCAGTCAATTTTGTGGCGTTCGAAAATGATTTCGGTTTTGCCCTTGCTCTTGGCGCCGGTTTTCACCACAATCACATCGGTTGGATTGATCATGTAGGTCTGGCGACCATCCTGGATGCTGAAGAAGCCGGTGTTCGACAGTTTTTTGTTGGCCATGCGGGCCGATTGGTTCCGGACGTAGATGGCGTCGATGATGTTGTCCCGCTTCTTTTCCCAGTTTTCATAAAAGGGTTTTTGTAAAATGGAAAGCACATCGTCCCTGAATTCATTCAGGATGCGTTCGCCGTGTTCAAATTTGCCCCTGCCCGTTTGGATGACAATGGGCGGGATGGGCACTTGCTGGCGTTTGAGCAGGTTGATAAGCTGGAAGGCATCTCCACCGATCAGTACGATGTCGAGGAAAAGCACATCGGCAGGCGTGTTTTTCACCAAATCGAAAGCCTCATCGACAGAGGTCGCCATGCCTGCCACTTCGATATCCAGGGATTTGTTGAGTGAGGCGATCAATGCTTCCCGGTGCACCTTTTCGTCTTCCACGACCAATGCTTGTAACTTACGAAAGCTCATAATGGTAATTTTTTGGAATCAGGATAATGACCCGGGTACCGTGTTTCCCCCGTTCCGGGCTGTTGAAAATATGGTCTTCGAACCGTATTGTGATGGGCATCTGGTTGTAGGTGTTGAGCAGTTGGATGAGGCTGTTCATCACGGCCGTGCTCCCGGCCCGGTGGTTCCTGTTTTCGATGGCCCCGGCGGGCCTGCCCCGCCCGTTGTCCTCAATGGTGACCTGACAGTGTTGGTCGGCAACTTCAACGGAAACGACGACCAATCCGGAGCCAGTGCCACCCCGGATGCCTTTTTCCACGGCATTTTCCGCATGTATCTGCAAAAGCATGGCCGGTACGGCATACGGAGCCAGGGCATTTTCATCTTCCAGCCCCCGGTATTGCACGGAGAGGTCTCCCTCGAAGCGGACCTGTTGTACCGTCAGGTAGTTTTTTAATAAAATCAGCTCCTGATGGAGTGGATGGTATGTTTTGCCATGTTCGGTGTTGTTGTAAAGAATGGTCACATTTTCAGCCAGCCTGCCTATGACCGTGACGGTGTCGGGGTCGGCAAGGGAGCGTGCCTGAACCCAGTTCAGCGAATTGTTGATAAAATGAGGCTCGAAAAAATTAGACAGTGCTAATACTTTCAGGCCGTCCCGTTCCCGTTTTGATTTTTCAAGTTCCAGTTGGTGGCGTTTTTTCTGGTAAAACCAAACCGCGGGCCCACCGATCAACAAGGCGGCTGCTATGGCCCAGAACCAGGGGTTTTCCTCCAGCATCCGGGGTACGGTGAAGTGGTAGTCAGCACGGCCGGACAGCACATTGTGTTTGTAGGCAAGAATCTGCAGTACATAGTCGCCAAATGGCAGGTATTCGATGCGGAGGTCGCTTTTTTCTTGGGTGGTGAGGCGTTGGAAGAGCGTGTCGCCATTGGATTTGATGACCAGGACATCGTAGAACAGGTTGTCCCGCAGGTGGTCATTTCCGGAGGCAGAAAAAGAAAATGTCACGTTTCGTTTGTCCGCCGGAATGTCCAGTATTTGGTTGCCTTCGATTTTGATAGCGGTTCCGCCAGCCTGAAAATGGGTCAGTGAAATCGAAGTGGCCGAAGTGTCGAATTGCAGTTGGGAAAGATCGAGGCGGGTGGTACCATTTTGCGTGCCAATCCAGAGATGGCCCTTGCTGTCGAGCAGGACGGCGTTTTGTTCCGCCCCTCCCCCGGCGAGGTCTCGGCCAAACTGCATGGAGAAGATGCGGGGGCGTTCGCCCTGGTAATTTTTATCGAAAAAATAGACGCCCTGATTGGTGCCAAAGACCAGATAGCGCCCGGTATTTTTTACAATATTGACCCACCCGGCGTCCGTGCCCGGCAGTGGTATTTTTTCGAGGTGGTCAAACAGGTTTTCTTTCAGAAAATCGAACTCGTGGGCATGGCGGAGCAGGCGAATACCATCATTGGTGCCGAGCCACAGCGAACCGTTTTCATCCACGCAGGAAGCCATCATCCCGACACTGTTGGGCACTTCCGGTGAGCGCAGCCAGGTGACGGCAGTGTCCCGCTGCGGGTCGTACACGGCCACGCCCTGCGACATGCGGCCGCACCAGAGCCGGCCACCCTGATCTTCCGAGACGGTCAGCACATTGTCGAGCGCCAGGCCTTTCTCCTTGCCGATGGTCTGGATGGAGGAAATGAGGCCGTTGGTCTCCGTGGCGATGCCGACACCGACGCCGGCCAGTCCCAACGCAATTTGGCCATTGCGGAGGGGGTGGAAATAATAGCCGAGGGCGATATGTCCCTTTTTATTTACAGGAATTTGTATTGGAATAAGTTGCCCTTCTTTGACGGCCATGATGCCAGTCGGTGATTCCACAAAAAAATACAACGTACCCGAGGCGCTGCGGCACGTGCCGGGCAGAACCGGCATGGTTGGATATTTGATCGTGCGGCGTTGTGGTTGGTTCCCATCGTACACCGTGAACCCGCCGGCCCCGGTATAGCCACCCATCCAGATATTGCCTGCATCGTCCTCGCCAATGGCATGGAGGCCGGTGACCATGCCCGGCATATTTTCCTGGAAAACCAACTGCGACTGGTCGGTGCGTATCAACCCGGAGGAAGTACCGAACCACCAATGGCCGTGTTTGTCTTCGGAAAATGTGTCCCGGAAATAGTCTTTTGGCAAATGACTCAGCAATAGCTTGGCCGTCAAGGTGCTGTCAATGAAATATAGGTACAAGGCTCCATCCATAGGGTCTTCAACAACCAGCCCATTTATGTAGTAAAAACTCTTTCTTTCCCCCCAGTGGTTGAGTACAGTCCATCGGGAGGGTTTTCCTTTCCGGCCATTAGGGAGCGTAATGGCTATTTCCTTGGGTTGCTGCCCGTCCCACCAAAGGTACCGGCCATCTTCAGAGTACACGCCGGTGGCCGTTTTTCCCAATATATGGATGGGGTAAAAATCCGGTGCTGGAGCAGGGATTTCATCTTGAAAACCCACGCCATAGCGGAGTATGCTTTTGTTCTCCGAAGGAACATTTGTGACCAGACAGGCGGTGCCGTCGGTGGCATTGTGCATCCCTTGAAACAATTCGCTATTAGCGTCTTTGGGAACATATAGCGGTTTATCGGAGCGGATAAAACGGTCGGTCTTTTCATCGTATTGATAGGAGAAAAACTGGTTATCCATCGACGCTAGCCGGCCATTTTTTTGTGAAATATAAAGACTAAACCGACCCTCCAGCTTGTACGTCTTCCAGGCTCCTTCAGGTGTCAGGCAAACCATCTGTAATCCATCATTTGATCCACTATAAAACCATACGCCATATTCGTCTTCCATCAAAAAACCAAGCCGCAACGGAAGATTCATCTCCCCCAGCCGGTAGTGCGTCCAGGTGATACCATCGAAACGGGACAACACCTCGCCGCTGGAGTACCGCACCCACGCTTCGCCGTTTTTGGTGAAACGGATGCCGTCTACTTCGGGGAAGGGCAGGCCGTCGTCAATAGTGTATTTATAATGGAAGGGTTGCTGGGCGGGGCACACCGCAGCGAGCAGCAGCAGGCATAAGGTGGTAAGGAAGAGTTGTTTATATCTTTTTGTTTGAAAGGTCATTTTCATCGGTTGATTGCCCCGGCAAGATAAGGCAAAGGACATTTGCGGATGCTTTTTAGAGCACGAAATGATGGGGGGCGGGGTATGAAAGTAGGAAATGGGGGGATGAATAAGGTTGTCGAAAAAGGAAAGGAGGAAGTGTCAGAAAATGTTGCCGCCCCACAAAAAGTCTTCGAAACCAGCTCCGCCCGGGTATCTGCCAATCAGTTGGCATTCGTTCAAACCGATGGACGTTGCATTGTATTTCAACGTGTTCGAGTGCTGTTGGGTTGGGGTTTCTTGCACTTCAAAAGCCGTTTTTTCGTCGAGGATGAAATCAATCTCCTTGCTTCTTGATTTTTCAAAATAATTCAGTTGACCGAGCCGGGCCAGCTGGTTGGCGACGGCATTTTCGAACACCTGGCCACTGGACAGCCCTTTCCCCAAGCTGTTCAATAGTCCAGTATCCGAAAAATAGGCTTTTGGTTGGCTGGTCAGTTCCTTGTCAATGCCTTTGGCCAAGGGTTTCACCATCCTGATAAAATAGGTGTGTTCGAGCAGCGACAGATAGTCCTTGACCTTATGTCTGTTGAGGCCGATGATGCTGGCTATTTTGCTGTAATCCACTTTGTTGCCCGACCTGCCCGCCAGGAGCAGCATGAGCTTGTACAGGGAGTCCGTCATTTCAAAATCAGACAACAGTTTGATATCCAGCTCAATATAGGAGTTGATAATGTCAGAGAGATAATCTTCCCGGTCGGCGGGGCTGTCGGCCAGCACCACTTCCGGAAAACTGCCATACTGGATAAATTCTTCGTAGAGGCCGTGGTAAAGGTCGTAGTAAGTGCGGAGGAAAGGTTTGCCTTTTTCCAGTTCGATTTGGGGTTTATATTCCTCCCGGAAAACAAGAAACTCCCGGAAGTCGAGCGGCCACATTTCGAAAATTTTTTTCCGCCCGGCAAGGCTTTCGGCAAAATGGTTTTTGATGTAAAACGAACTGGAGCCGGAAACGATGAATTTCACGCCGTAGGTGTCATACAGGCTTTTGACAACGCTGGGGATGTTTTTCACCAATTGTATTTCATCGAGGGCAATGACGGCGGGCGCCGAAAAATCGATACCCAACTG
Organism: Saprospiraceae bacterium; assembly: GCA_041600595.1. Classification (GTDB taxonomy): domain Bacteria; phylum Bacteroidota; class Bacteroidia; order Chitinophagales; family Saprospiraceae; genus UBA6168. Next base: position 8,909 of record JBFIJS010000082.1, read on the forward strand.
CACCAGCCCCCGCTCAATATCAGCGTAGGATGGCTGATTAAACAGATGCCGGTATTCGATGCGCTCCAGGTCGAGGTACACCTTATTTTGGTGCGCTACTTTGTCCATCAGATACTTGATGGCTGTGGTTTTACCTACCCGCCTCATACCGGTGATGGCTGTTACCTGTTTCTTCGGTAAATGCTGTTCGAGCTGGATATATGTAGTTCTGCTGTACATTGATTCGGATAATTTGTACAAAAATATTACAATTATTCCGTTTAACTGGAATTTATTTTAACATATTAGGTAGGCGGTTAGTGAAAAGCTTGGTTTTTTGTCACCAATCACTCCTTTTCTATTTCCCAAGGCACTTTCTTGTTTCATGCCCCTGAAACGGCGTTTCATGGCCTGTTTCCTTTGGCTTCGTGGCGAAAACACGGGAGGTGTCTGTTTTTTCGGGATGTTTGTGTTGTCGCCGGGGGGATTAAAACAGGGGCCCAAGCGAGTAGCGAATGAATTTATTAAACACGTCGGTGATTATTTTTTTGGCGATTTGACGCCGGCCCCAAAAAACCAACTTTATGGAATGCGAAGATGGGGGCGGAGTCGAACAAAAAAGGTTCGTGCCGTCTCCCTCTTCGATTCGTTCCGAAAAATGGAGGCTTTGGATTGGGGGTGAATTTAGCATCCTACTTTTTTGAGACGAAAACATATTGATCACTATGAAAATTGGACACGTCATTCTGCCTGCCGCCGCTGCTACCGCTGTTTTTTATATGGCTGCCTGCCATGCCCCCGCCGCTACTCAATACAATGGAGACGAACCCGCACAACGGTTTTGGACGAAGAGGCAGGTGCGAAAGTTGATTTCTGAGCAGTCGGCACTACCTGTTTCCCGATTGAAACGGGAGTATCATAATACGAATGATGGTGTTGATTTGGGCCTTGGAGAAGGTTCATGGCTGAGCCAGAAATGAGGAACGGTGGGCATTTATACCTTTTTCTTATCGAATTTCTTTCAATCATGGTGTAACGTCAAGAAGAATATGAAGCATAAATACTTATCCACCTGCTTGCTTAATCTGATATGGGTCGTCACTATGAATGGCCAGAATATTACGTTTTCGATAGCTAATGCGCAACTCACCAATGCGGGGCCGCATGGTTCTATTGAATTCGATGTAGACATTGCGGCCAG
>JBFIJS010000083.1:0-10070 GCA_041600595.1 Saprospiraceae bacterium
AAACTGACAAACAGACTTTCTTTGATAATTTCGGCATCAGGGTCCGTTTTCCGAACAGCCCAGGGGGCTGCATCCTGCAGGTATTGGTTGCCCCAGGAGGATAATTCCATCAGACCGGCAGCAGCGTTCCGGAAGTTAAACTGTTCGATGTCGGCGATGATCGATTTGATCAGGTCGTGAACCGGCTGTAGCTTTTCGGAGAGGCTGTCTTCGTTTTGAAGCAGGGCTGTATCCGGCGTCAAACCACCAAAATAATTATTGGTCAGCACGATAACGCGGTTGATGAAATTACCCAGGTTATCAGCGAGGTCTTTATCGTAATAATCGACAAACTCGTCCCACTTAAAATCGCTGTCCCGGCTTTCCGGCATGTTGCGGATCAGGGCCCACCGAAGGGCGTCTTCTTTGTTGGGGAAATCTTTGAATTCCTGCAGGTATTCGTGTTGCTCAATGCCCCATCCTTTGCTTTTTGAAAACTTGCGGCCTTCAAAATTGAGGAATTGATTGGCGGGGACATTCACCGGGAGCGCAAAATCGCCGTGTGCTTTCAGCATGGCCGGAAAAATAATACAATGGAAAACGATGTTATCTTTTCCGATAAAATGAACCAGGTTCACGTTGTCACCCTTCCAGTATTCCTCCCAATTTTTTCCGTTATCAAGTGCCCATTGTTTGGTGGAAGAAATATACCCGATAGGAGCATCAAACCAAACATACAGCACCTTCCCGTCGGCTCCCTCCAGTGGCACCGGGATACCCCAGTCCAGATCCCGGGTGATGGAACGGGGTTGCAATCCGTCCTTATCGTCAAGCCAGCTCAGGCATTGACCGACAACGTGTTTTTTCCAGGCTTTCGGGTCGTGGTCAGGATATCCGGCAGCCGTTCCGTTTTCAATCCATTCCCTGAGCCAGTCAGCGTGTTTGTCGAGGCGGAAATACCAGTGTGTGGTACTTTTGAGGATGGGGGTTGTCCCGCTCAGGGTCGACTTGGGGTGGACCAATTCGGCAGGGGAGAGGGAAGAACCACATCTTTCACATTGGTCTCCATAAGCCTCCGGGTTGCCACATTTCGGGCATTCGCCCATGATGTAACGATCGGCGAGAAATTGATTGAACTCCGGATCGAAATACTGTTCATTGGTTCGCTCTTCCAGTTCACCGCCTTTTTCAATCAACTTTTTGAAAAAAGCCTGCGCTGTTTCGTGGTGGAGTTTATCGCTTGTTCGATGGTAATAATCGAAGGAAATACCAAGGTCCTGAAACGTTTTTTTGTTCAGGTTATGGTATTTATCAATGATATCCTTTGGAGAAATGCCTTCTTTCTTGGAACGCAAGGTGATGGCGGCACCATGCTCATCCGACCCACAGATGAAAGCGACATCACAACCTTGCAGCCGCAAGTATCTGACGTAAATATCTGCCGGTAAATAAGCACCCGACAAGTGGCCGAGGTGAAGCGCGCCATTGGCGTAGGGCAGGGCAGAGGTGACAAGGTATTTCTTTTTTTTATCCATTAGATGTTTTGTGTTTTTGTGGCGAAGTTAGCAAGACTTTGTCCGCATTCCTTTGTGGAGGTTTGGTTAAATCACTATTCACTCCGACAAGTAAAAAATGGAAAATGTCAGGCAAGTCCGGATTGATCCGGTTGTTGGGCATAATCCGCCAGGTATTGAAAGTGCTTACCCAGGCGGCCGTTTTCCGCTATGGTCGCTCTTTCGATCACTTCGCTGTGTTTTTTTAATAGTTCGGGTAAAATATGTTCGATGAATTGGCTGCCAAAAGCGGTGGAAGCATCCCGCGGCAATTCATTTGGCAAATTATCGATTGTCATCATATCAATGGCATCGGGTTGGTAGGCGTCCGTTTCTTTCCCCGATTTTGGGTCATACCCAAATACCGGATCGGCAATGGTGGTAGCCCGCAGGGTCGATGGGATAGAGGAAACCGGGGCAATGTCACAGGTCACGTCGGCTATGACCTGCAAACTGAAGTCTTTCTCAGCCATTTCTGCTGAAGTAAAAAATGCAGGTGCCCGATTGTCCCAATAAATGCCATTGATCATTACGTCAGCATTTTTGGCATAGGGCGCAAAAATACTTTCGTACATATTTGGATGACCGAAAAAGTGGGATAGTTCAAAAGCACTACCGTCCTTGCGGGCGGCATAATCCTGGCAGTCCAGTTGAACAAAGACGGCATGAGGGTATTTTTTTGTTAAGAAATCCGTTGTCCCAATCTGTTCAATGCCCATATCCCTTAAAACCAAAGCTGCGCCATTAGCCACCCTGCCAGTGCCAGTCAGGACAATTTTTATGGCAGGCAGAGAGAGCGTTTGGTAGAATTGAACTGCGGCGGCATAATCGAGCAGGCTATTGATACGGGGTATGGTGAACGCCCCCGTTCTTTGGCCATAAGTCCACAGTGCGTTATGTGCTCCGACCATGCCCGCAAATTTTCCAAAAGCGATCAAACGCTGGCCGGATTCGTTGGTCAAAACTTCGTAATCAATTAATTTAATATTCTGATCCAAAACGGCCCACAATAAATTGCGGTTGTATGGCTGTTTTTTGATTGTATGGGAAAAGAAAAAATAAGTCTTATCAGGAATTAGCTGCGGGATTGGAACCTCCTTTACGCCCAGCAGCACTTTGCAATCCCTTAAATCTTCCGACAATGAGATACCAGCAGCTCTGTAATCATCGTCAGAAAAGCTCCTGGTCGGCGATGGTTGGACCAGAATGTTGAGGCCGGTATTTCGTTGGATGCTGGCACATTGATCCGGTGTCAAAGGAACCCTTGAATCGGGTGGTGTTTTTCCTTCTCGAATGATTCCTATCTTCATAGTTCTTCTTTTTTGTTGAAAATGGCTGCAAAAGTAAGGTTTTGAGATTTTTTCGCCGAACAGATTTTGGCGCATCGCATGATGGCACTCTTTTTTGTATTGTTTGATTACATCAGGAGTTAATCCGCCCTGGGTGCAAATGGAAATATATCAGCCTACGGGTACTTTGGCAATTGGAGCTGAAATTTAATTTGTACCAGATAGCTCTTTTGCAGCTTTTTGTAGGCTTTTCTTAGAAAAACAAACTGCTTTTAAGCGCATTTGGGTCAAATATTGCCTGTTTCGGCGAGATGTATCAATTTTTGCAAACTCATAAAATTTTGTAATAATTTATAAATCAATAGTTTAGGTATAGTGTTTAAAAATATTGGTATTTAACTGCTTTTATCATGTCCATATAATTGCCCCCAACAAATTTTTAACATATTTTTGTAATCAAGTTTTATCCCTCCAGTTACTGTTTTTCCCCTATTTGAGCACCTTTTTACCAAACTTAGAAAAAATTGAGATAATGATTATTCTATGCCTGTCCGTAGTCATGGCAGCGCTGTTCATTACCGTTTTGAATAGCAAAACTGCCCGCACCATCACCTTACGTGATAATCCCTCCAATCAGATTGAATCATCCTGACCTTGATGATTCCCGAAATGAAAACCTCTTGAGAACTTTCTACATTGTAAAATTACCTTTCACAACGCTGCTTTGAACAACACTAACCTGCATTCCTTACCTGCAACAACTTGATCTTGTGCCAGTTGTATATTTTTTCTTTTGTCTGTACATATCCGTTGTCAGAGAAAATTCTGCTGACTAAGACTTCTGTTCTGGCCAATATTTCCAGTGAATACTGTTTTTTCCTGACTGAACAATGCGTTTAAACCGGAGTGGGTCCCTGGTTTTGGTATTCATCCAATGATGTTTGCTGTGATGAAAAAATGGAACATCCAGCCAACCTGGCCCCTCAGTTTTATAAAATTGAAAATAGAATTTCGGGATAATGTATTTAGAACTTTTTCCTACCCATTGTAGTTTATACATTTGCGGTCCCTTCAAAAAGTTGGATGGGATAAAAGCTGACTGCCTATCTCGGAATACCAAAAAATGGGGCCGTATTGGAATCGACAGGATTGATAACTTATAAGTAAGCATGCCGGAGCACGATTATTCACTCCGTTAAAAAATGATGATCAAACCTTTATATGGCAACTATCAGTATGCCATGGCAGCCTAAGACTTAGTTCTTACAAAGCCATTGTGCCCTGCGCTTGACTCCTACTACACAGCGTACCGCACATCATCCAAATGGTAGGATAGCCTGACGGAGGGCCTCGGCCTGATGGCGAACCCGGGTCAAACCGGATCGGGGATAAGGCACTGGCCAGGTCGGTCACAGAACCCAACCAGCGCCCGACAATTAAATCTGTGAATAAGCATGTAGAAAGCTTATGGGTGCTTTCTCTGGACCCGGGTTCGACTCCCGGCGGCTCCACCAACTAACTTTAAGCTGTCCGTTTTAGCGGCACAGTTTCCTGAAATTATTAAAAAAAAACGGGGCTGTTCCAAATTATTGATGTTTGGAGCAGCCCCGTTGTCTGTTAGGTACGTTTAACGGAGAAAGATTAACCCGCCAACACTTTCTTCATGGTTTCGCCAATACTTGCCGGCGATGCAACTACATGAATTCCGCACGCCGCCATGATTTTCATTTTAGCTTCGGCTGTATCTTCTGCCCCCCCGATTATGGCACCGGCGTGTCCCATAGTTCTTCCTTTTGGAGCAGTCTGGCCGGCAATGAATCCAACGACAGGCTTCGTCCCGTGTTGCTTGATGTATTCAGCAGCATCGGCTTCCATACTTCCGCCAATTTCACCAATCATAATGATTCCATCCGTTTCCGGATCGTTCATCAGCAACTCCACGGCTTCCTTGGTCGTTGTGCCCACGATCGGGTCTCCCCCGATACCGATACAGGTTGATTGTCCCATGCCGGCTTTGGTAACCTGATCTACGGCTTCGTATGTCAGTGTGCCGGAGCGGCTCACAATACCAATACGCCCGGGAGTGTGAATAAATCCAGGCATGATCCCACATTTCGCACCGCCGGGAGTCATGACGCCGGGGCAGTTGGGACCGACCAGGCGGGTGTTGGGTTTATCTTCCAGATAAGCTTTCACCTTAACCATATCCTGAACCGGAATACCTTCCGTGATGCAAATGATGGTCTTGATACCCGCATCTGCAGCCTCCATGATAGCATCACCGGCAAATGGAGGTGGTACAAAAATAACGGATACGTCGGCACCAGCTTCTTTTACAGCTTGTTCTACTGTATTAAAAACCGGTTTGTCCAGATGCATCTGGCCACCCTTGCCCGGTGTTACCCCACCGACCACATTGGTGCCGTACTCAATCATTTGCGTAGCGTGAAAAGTACCTTCTTTACCAGTGAATCCCTGGACAATAACTTTTGAATCTTTAGTAACTAAAACTGCCATTGTATTTTTTAATAAACGTTAAAAGCCGAATTGCATCACCCCACTTTCAACATGAGTGTATGGTCAATATTTTTTACGATAACCTTTGATTAAAAAGGAAGCCACCAGGCTGAAACACCTTATTCTGTCCTCCAAGTAGGAAATCCTTATTTGTCTTTTTTTTCAATAACAAAGACATCCTCATCAGATTTATGCATGTGGTATTTCTCCCGGGCAAATTCTTCTTTGTTGGACTCAATTTTCAGTCGATCTTCTTTTGCCTGTTCGATTTCCTTTTCAAAGTAGGCCTTGTCATGTTCCAGCCTGTCCACTGAATTTTTCAGTTTTAACTGCGTTAAAAGATCGTGTTTGTCGACGAAAATCATCAGGAAAAAAAACACGATCAGCACCAGAATGTACCTGTTTCGTAAAGGAGCCGGCAGTTGTTTCAGTAACTGATTAAGTGGATTAGAAGCAGCCATGACTATTGGGTTAATATTGGAAAAATGAACCTGGCCGGCTGTGGCCGGGTAAGGTTCATTTTTCCGTTGGTGATCTTATCTCGTCAAGATCGCTTTGCCCGGATAATAGCCTGAGTCTCCCAGTTCCTCCTCAATTCTCAACAACTGATTGTACTTGGCAATCCGGTCAGAACGGGAAGCGGAGCCGGTTTTGATTTGGCCGGTATTAAGAGCAACAGCGAGGTCTGCAATAGTGGTGTCTTCTGTTTCTCCTGATCGGTGGCTCATCACCGAGGTGTAGGCATTGCGGTGGGCCAGGTTCACAGCATTGATGGTTTCCGTGAGAGACCCGATTTGATTGACTTTTATCAGGATCGAGTTGGCAATTCCTTTGTCAATACCCTTTTGCAAACGTACGGTATTTGTAACAAAAAGGTCGTCTCCGACGAGTTGAGTTTTTTTGCCGATGGCCTTAGTCAATGCTTTCCAGCCATTCCAGTCGTCTTCGTACATGCCATCTTCAATGGAAAAAATAGGGTATTTGTCAACCCACTCTTTCCAGTATGCCACCATTTCCGAAGGGGTGAGTTTGTCACCGGTAGACTGATGGAAATGATATACGTTCTCGTCTTTTAAATAAAATTCAGAGGCAGCAGCATCCATGGCGATCATCATATCTTCCCCGGGCCGGTAGCCAGCTTTTTCAATAGCCTGGATGACGATCTCGATAGCCTCCTTGTTGGACTTCAGGTTTGGTGCAAACCCTCCTTCATCACCGACATTGGTTGAGTGTTTTTTCTTTTTCAGAACGGTTTTCAAATGATGGAATACCTCGACACCCATCCGGAGGCCCTGGGAGAATGTTTCAGCTCCGACCGGCATAATCATAAATTCCTGAAAATCAATGCTGTTGTCGGCGTGTGACCCACCATTGAGGATGTTCATCATCGGGACAGGAAGTACGTGGGCATTGGCGCCACCAACATAGCGGTAGAGCGGGAGGTTGGACTCCTCGGCAGCAGCCTTGGCTATTGCCAGCGACACCGCCAGAATTGAATTGGCGCCCAGATGGCTCTTGTTGGAAGTACCGTCCAGTTCGATCATCAGGTCATCCAGATACCGCTGATCGGTGACATCTTCACCGATAATATGATCAGCTATGATTTCTTCAACATTTGAGCAAGCCTTGATGACGCCTTTACCCAAATATCTTTCTTTGTCTCCGTCTCTTAGTTCAACAGCTTCGTGAGCTCCGGTCGAGGCACCGGATGGAACAGCGGCCCGGCCCACATATCCTTCTTCAGTCAATACTTCCACTTCTATGGTGGGATTGCCCCGGGAGTCGAGGATTTCTCTGGCGATTACGTCTATTATTGCGCTCATTATTTATGCTTTAATTTTGTGAAAGTTTAAAATATTGTAGAAACGAACATGAAAGAAGGAATTGTAACTTTCTTACATGATCGTTGTACCAATTACTGGTTGTTCATCAGTTGAATAAAATCATCGAAAAGGTACCTTGCATCATGGGGGCCGGGCGAGGCCTCCGGGTGATACTGCACAGAGAATGCTTTTTTCCCTTTCACTTTGATACCTTCGATGGTTTGGTCATTGAGGTTGACATGGGTAATTTCAACCTTATCCTTGTTGGCTTCAATCGCTTCCGGACTTACCCCAAAGCCGTGGTTCTGGCTGGTTATCTCGCTTTTGCCGGTCAACAGGTTTTTCACCGGGTGATTGATGCCGCGATGCCCGTGGTGCATCTTATAGGTTTTTATTCCAACGGCCTGGGCCAGTATCTGATGTCCGAGGCATATTCCAAAAAGTGGTTTGTCCTCATTCAGGATAGCCCGGGCAGTGGCGGTCGCATAATCCATGGGAGCCGGATCACCCGGTCCGTTTGAAATGAAGTAGCCGTCTGGATTCCACTTTTTCATTTCCTCAAAAGGTGTCTTTGCGGGGAATATCTGCAAATGACAACCACGTGCGACCATACAGTTGAGGATGTTTCGTTTCACACCCAGATCCAAAACGGCAACCTTGAGCTTTGCATCCGAATTGCCCATCATATAGGCTTGAGTGGTAGTCACTTTACTGGCCAATTCCAGGCCTTCCATGCTAGGCACCTTGCTCAGTTGTTTTTTTAATTCATCCAGATCCAATGTTTCCGATGAAATAATGGCGTTCATGGCCCCTTTGTTGCGAATGTGCCGTACGATCGCTCGGGTATCCACATCCGAAATGCCTACCAATCCTTCATGCTCAAAATAATCCTGAATGGACTCAGTCGCCAGTGGACGGTTGTACTGCCAGGTAAAGTTTTTACAGACCAGGCCGGAAATTTTTATGTCTTCTGATTCCGTTTCGGTGATACGCGTACCATAATTGCCGATATGGGCATTTGTTGCTACGAGTATCTGACCAAAATAGGATGGATCGGTGAAAATTTCCTGGTATCCGGTCATGCCGGTATTAAAACATACTTCTCCGGTGGTGGTACCTATTTTGCCGGCTGATTTTCCGTGAAAAACAGTTCCGTCTTCGAGTAGCAATACAGCTGGTTGTTGTTGCATCTAACAGGAATAGAGCGCCGTAGATTGATGAGTACAGTCAGCAAAGTTCTGCTGGACGGCAACCGTCAATCGACGAGCGAAAATTATAATTTTTTGTGACAAAAGGTTAATGGGAGAGCCAGTGAATACGTGGTTGATAAGGTAAGGAAAAGGTGATGTTTGAATATGGTTTTCCACTTAGCTCTTGATTTGAAATTTAGGCTGCTTGAAGCGGCTGCAAAGATAATAAGGTGAGTTGACTTAGACTGCTTTTATGAGAAAAAAGAAAAAACTCTGGAGAAAAAACGAAAGGGCGGCCGTTGTTGAACGGACCGCCCTTTCAGAAAAAAGGTATTGGATTGCGATTATTTTACTTTGAAATCGTACCGGATGGTGCCACATTGTTTGTCAATCCCACCCGCATCGAATTGGTATTTCTTGGCGTTGGCAATAGCAGTTGCCTTTAGTTTAGCGTCGGCAGTCGTTGATCCGGATTGAGTATATTCTGCACTAATCACATTGCCGTTTCTGTCGACACATACGTAAACAACAACGACACCAGTTGCCTGCGAATTGTCCTGTGGCGGTGAAGGTCGCTTAAATCCTCGTCCACTCAATCCTCCACCGACCACTCCAGCGCCGGTGCTGATGCCCGAGAGAGCGCCGGCGTTGGGGTCACCTCCCGGGTCGCCCTGGTTGCCGGCTGTGCCGGTGTTACCTTTGCCGTCGCCTTTGCCACCACCCAATCCGCCGGAGACCATAGCCTCCAACTCTTTACGCTTTCTGTCTTCTTCGGCTTTTTTAGCGGCAGCTTCTGCTCTGGCTCTTTCCTCCGCTTCTTTTTGTTTACGGATAGCCTCCGCTTTGGCTTTCGCCTCCGCATCTGCTTTTCTTTTGGCTTCTTCCTTTTGTTTGCGGATGGCTGCGGCGTTGGGGTCTTCTGTTTTCTTAACTTCTTTCTGAGGGGTAGGTTCCGGCTTTGTTTCTTTGGGAGGTTCCGGTTTGGACTCCGTTGGTGGAGGAGTCTCCTCTACCGGTTCGGGTTGCACTTCCTCTACGGGTGGCGCCGGGTCACCCTTGGGAGCATTTTCATCGCCTTGCCCCACGTCCGGGATGCCAAGGTTGACCAAAATGCCTCCGGGCTCGGGTGGGGGAGATTGCCAGGAAAGACCGAACAAGGCCAGCAAGACAATCAATGTTGTGTGAAATAAAACGCTGAAAATCAATCCTTTGCGTCTGTTTTTTTCTTCTATTTTGTCGTCTGTCATGGTCAATAGATTTTGGTTGATAACTATTAGACGAAATTTTGAGTAGTCAGGCGTTTTTCATTAAAGCTTTTACATTTTCCTTAACGGATCGTTTGCCTGAAGCGGCGCCATCATTTTGCCGCATTTCGATCCGTCTTATCTGCCTCATGGATGCCTGGTCCTCCCGATTTACACAAATTCATGATCGGCCGTCTCAATCAGCCGGCTATCCGGCGTTTTTCTGCTCAATCCTCCGCTGCCAAAATGGCATTGATCTCGTATTTCATGGCAATATTCATGATGAAAGCGACGTGCTTGATGGGGGTGTTTTCTTCCGGAGAAATAGTAAGGCTTATCGGTTCTCTGCTACTTCTGGCTTTTTTTGCCAGGGCATCTTCCAGGTCGAACGGCGTAATTCTTTTTCCATCCAGATAAAAACGACCTTCCCGGTTGACTGCAACATCCGGTGTCTTTGAGTCCGTTTCTACTTTTG
>JBFIJS010000084.1:0-10068 GCA_041600595.1 Saprospiraceae bacterium
ATGCCCATTTTAAAACCACCTGATAGGGCTCGTTGAGAAACTTTTTAAAGAGCCGGAAAAAGATATTTCCTTCCGACTGCTCGTGTTTTTTCAAAATCATCCTGGATAAAAAAGGGATAATCGTCAGGGCGACAAACAAGGATGCGATGATCGTCAGAATGATCGCAACGGGCAGGCTGCGAATGAATTCTCCCGTTGCCTCCGGCAAAAAAACCAGCGGCAGGAATGCCAGTATCAGGGTAGCTGTACAGCCAATGACCGCAATGCCGATTTGTTTGGTGCCCATGATGGCCGCTTCCAGACGGGTGTATCCCAAACGCATCAGTCTTTCAATATTTTCCACCACCACAATACTGTCATCCACCAGCAACCCAAGGGAAACCACCATTCCGACAATACTCAGTTGGTTGAGGGTGTACCCCATCAGATTGAGCAAGGCCAGGCCAATGGCCAGGGACAAGGGTATGGAGATCATGACCACCAGGGAAGCCCTTGGCCCCAGCGGCAACAGTGTGATCAGTACCAGAAAAACCGCAATCAGAAAGTCCTTCCCCAACCCGGTCAGCCGCCGATCCACACTTTTCGCCTGATCAAAGGAGGTCTCCAGTCGCATGCCCGGTGGCAATTGACTTTTAAATTTCTCTACGATCGGGTAGATTTTTTCACTGGTCTGAATCACGTTTTTCCGGTCCTTTTGCCGGGTCAAGATCCAGATGCTGCGCTCTCCGTTGAAGCGGGCCAGGTGGGTATCGTCTTCGTTCTCAAATTTCACTTGTGCAATATCTTTGAGATACACCAGGCGTCCGCCCTCGGTCGCTTGCACAATGGTATTGCGGATATCCTCGATATCCTCGAAGCTACTGGAAGATTTGATGTTGAATTTTTTGGAGCCAATATCAATGCTGCCGCCCGGGATATTCACATTATTGGCACCGATCAGGTTGAGCACCTGGTTGACTCCCAGGTTGAACTGAGCCATTTTCTCCAGGTTTAGTGAAACTTGTACTTCCCTTTCCGGATAAGCCTGGATAATGACTTGTTTGAGCTCCCGCAGTTTTTCCAATTCCTTTTTCAACAGCTCCGCCTGTTTGTGCATTTCATCATAACTCGCACTTTGCGAAACCAAGGCATGCTGAAAAATATTGACATCGGATGATTGTGCCCGGATAATATCAATTTTCAGAATGTCATCGGGCAGCTCGGGCCGCAATTTGTTGACTTCCCGGATAATGTCATTATAAGTGCCCAACGGACTCACTCCATAATTGAATTCAGCTTTGATCACCGTCACCCCATCGTAACATTGGGTCGTTAGCTCTTTCACATTCTCCAGTTCGTACAAGGACTCCTCAATCACATCTGCCACCAACTCCTCCATGTCGTTCGGACTGGTACCGGGGTAAATGACCGTCACAATGTAAATGGGCGCATTAAAAACGGGGTCTTCTCCCCGCGGCATATTGAACAAAGCACTCAGCCCCAGCAGCATGACCATGGTGAACAACACGATGGTAAATTGGTAATTTTTAACCGAAAACTCAGTTATTTTCATGTTGGTTTGAATCTGTAATTGAATAAAAAAACGAGGTTCAAAATTTTGGTAAACGTTTGTTTTTCAATCGTTTAAATTTACCCGGTGAACACTCAGCGAACAACTTCCACCCCGACACCATCCAGCAAATAAGGGGCGCCATCGGTCACCACCACTTCCACATTTTCCAGGCCGGAGCTCACCACTACTTTATCCTGATGCAGGAAAGCGATCCGTATCTGAACGGCCTTTGCCCTATTGTTTTCGACCGTAAAAACTTTAGCATCAAACCGGTTGGTTTCCACCAGCGCATCCAGTGGAATGACAGTTTGACTATCCATGATTTCAGGAAATATTTCTACAGAAGCCACCAACCCGGCCGCAAGGCGCGGTGCGGGCCCGACGACGACCAACTCCACATCGAAGGTGCCGCTGCCGGGATTTCCGGCATCAGCCAATTGGGTCACTTTTGCCTCGTACGACTTTCCGGGATAAGCATCAAAAGAAATGGTCGCTCGGTCGCCGGTATGAACCCGGGCCCAGTCCCGGTCAGCCAGTCCGGTCCGGATGATCCAGTCCTTTTGGGCATTTCCCAAAATATAATAAGCCGGCATCCCCGGCCCGACTACCTCACCTCTATTGACGAGCTTTTTGATCACCTTACCGGCGATTGGGGAACGAATCTCGGAATAGCTCTGATTGAATTTGGCCATTCGCAGGTTTTCTTCGGCTACCCGCATGCCGGTGGTTGCGTCCTGCAAATTTTCCAGAGTCGCAACGCTGTCGGCATAAAGGTTTTGGATTCGCTCCAGGTCTCTCACCGATTTGTTGACCGCTTCGGTAGCTTGCTGGACCTGGGCGTTAATTTCGGTCAGATCGAGGGTAGCCAGCAGTTGCCCTTTTTTAACGGCATCCCCCTCTTCGACCAGCATGGCGGAGATGATGCCACCCGTTTTAAAAGCTGGCTTAGCTTCCGTTTCGGATGCCACTACGCCCGAAGATTGAACAGACAGGGAGATACTTTCACGTTCCACTTTGACCGTGCGAACGGTGATCGCTTTTTTGGCCGGTTGGCCTTGCGTACTGTTTTCCACTGGTTCATTTGTCGAACAAGACTGAACAAAAACTGCCAGCATAATAATGGACAATGCGTATTTCATATTTTTCATTTGCTAATGCGGTGTGTCAAAAGTGTTGTAAAAAAAAGAGCAGCGTGTTGGTGTTGTGGGTGATTTCTACAAGAGCTATTGATGTTTTCAGGGTGTCAGCGGATAGGCCGCCACTGCCCTTTCCAGGTCTGCCTGCCGGATCAGCACCGCATATCTGGACAGGGATTGTTGCAGCTGTACATCGGTCACCTGGTTGCGGGCATCCAACAATTCAATATAATTGGAAATGCCTTCCTTGTAGCGGCGAAAGGTGTCGTCGTACTGTCGCCGGGCACTGGTCAATTGGGACTGGTAGCTTCGCCAGTTTTCGATGGCGGCCAGCAGAGCATTGCGGGAAGTAGTGGCCTGCAAAGCGACTTGCCGTTCGACCTGAGCAATTTTTTCCGTGGTTGCTCTGAGGTCAAGTTCAGCCTGCTGGACCTGTAGTTTGTTGCGGTTGGCGGCGTAGATGGGTACTTCCACCGACAGCCCGGCCAGTACGTAGCCGCCGTATTTAAAGTCAAAATTTTGGGAACCTACATCGACCTGCAAACCCACCTGCGGCACTTTATAGGCATTCTCCAATTCAACAACCAAAGCGTTGATCCCTTGTGCCGTTTGCAATTGCTGGAGTTCTTCCCGTAACCCGTTTTGGAAAATGATTTCGCCCGGGTCCGCATCACCTGCCAGCAAACTGGAGTCGATGGCAACGGGTGCCTCCAGATCGGTATTCAGCAGAAAATTGAAATAGGCCGCAGCATTTTTCTGGTTGGCAATGGCTTCATTCTGCTGGGCTTTCACCCGGGTGATTTCACTGTCAATTCTTAACAAAACCGACGGGATCACCTTGTCGTTGCGGAGCAAACTCTCGTTGACCCGTTTGTTTTCGGCCAGCAAGGCCAGGGCGTTGTCGTAAATAGCGGTGGCTTCAGTGGCTTGCAGGTATTGGAAATAAGCCGTTTTGACTTCTTTGACCAATTCTCTTTTAAACACCCTGATCTCTGCCTCTTTCAGGCCGATCATTTCTTCCTTTATTTTTTTGTTGAAATAAATTTCCCTGTTTACCAATGGTTGGATGATGCGAAAACGGGCATCGTAAAAATTGTTTGGCAGGAATTGCTCGTTGACATTCTCAATTTGCGGAAAAGCATTGCTGGCAGTCAGCTGATTGAGTGTCGAATAAACAGGGTTCAGCAGATCCCCCACAGGAAAGGCAATGTTACGTCCGCCTGCGGCCATTGTGTAAGAAATGCCAAACCCCACTTCCGGAAAATATAGTTTCCGGGCCTCTTCCAGCGCCAAAATATTTTTTTCCAGTAAAAACTGTTGCTCGTTGAGTCCGTGGTTGCTATCGAGTGCCTGCCGGATATACCCTTCCAAAAGGCTGTTATTATCTTGGGAAAATACAGTCGGAGCCAACAACAGGGAGAACAAAAGGTGTATGATTGTCAGATTGTTGTACATAAGGTTTTCACTTTGGGTAAAGCAAATGTTGATGCGAATATGCAACAAACTCACTATAAGAAAGAATTCTTTAAAATGAATTGCGGTATTTACAGGGTGATTCGCCAGATCATAAAGTTGAAATGGAACCTCTCATTTTTTTAAATAAAAACCCAACTTTGCTCCATGACCAAAAAGCAGCAAGCAACCACAACCAGCTCCTTCGGCACCAGCGGCCGGATCAACCATGATTCATCCAAATTTTACAATACCCGGATGTACGAGGGGCTTGGTATTAAAAATGCCAAACCTGCCAAAGCCAATCCTTTTCCACCGGAATTGGAAAACAAGATCATCTCAGGCTCCGCCGAAAAAATGGACGCCCTGCCCGACAACTCCGTACACCTCATGGTGACCTCTCCACCCTACAATGCTACCAAGGAGTACGACGAAGACCTCACCCTGCAGGAATACTTGTCATTTTTGCAAAAGGTTTTTGCCGAAACCTACCGGGTATTGGTACCCGGCGGCCGTGCGTGCATCAATGTGGCCAATCTGGGCCGCAAGCCTTACCTCCCGCTTACGGCTTTTATCACTCAGATCATGCTCGACATCGGCTACCTGATGCGCGGCGAAATTATCTGGGACAAAGCCGCCAGTGCCAGTCCCAGTACCGCCTGGGGCAGCTGGAAATCTGCGTCCAATCCCATCCTCCGCGACATTCATGAGTACATCCTCATTTTCTCAAAAGAGGACTACAAGCGGCACCTTACCAAAAAAGAAAAGGAATCGAAAAAGAACTCGATCGGGCGCGATGAGTTTCTGGAATACACCAAGACGATCTGGCAAATGAAAGCGGAGTCCGCCCGCCGGATTGGCCACCCCGCCCCTTTCCCCGTTGAGCTTCCCGGCCGCCTGATCGAGCTATACTCGTTCGAAACGGATATCATTCTCGACCCTTTTATGGGCAGTGGCACAACTGCCATCGCCGCCCTGCAAAACAACCGGAAATACGTGGGCTACGAGATCATGGAGGAATATATAGCGCTGGCCGAACAGCGGATCTCCGGGGAGCATCGGACGGCATAAAAGAATTTTGACCGGAAAAGCCGCCCTTGCCAGATTAGCTGATCAATGATTTTTCAACCACGCTACTGTTTCGGTGAGCCCGCGCTCCAGCGTGATGGGATCGTACCCCAACTCATTTTTGGCTTTGGCCGACGACAAATCCCAGTTGTAAAGGTATTTTTTGACAAAAGGCGGCGTGATCAGTGGCGGAGCGCCCGTCAGGTTGGCCCTGATCTCCATTAGCCGGGCCGCCGCATGCATAATCGGGATGGGTAATTTAAAGAGGCGGACTTCTTTTTCCATGACCTCCGACAACGTCCGGAAAAAATCAATGAAAGAGGCATTTTCACCGCCGAGGATATAGCGTTCTCCACCCCTGCCCTGCTCCATGGCCTTGATGTGCCCATCCACGACATCGTCGATAAACACATAGTTACCAATGCTGCGGCCATCGCCGGGAAGGAACCGGAATTTTCCATCTGCATACAATTTAATCATCCTCGTCACGCCGTTGCTGTCACTCAGCAAGCCCGGGCCATACACCCGGCTGGGGTTGACGGTCACGATCTCCATACTCTGGTTGTTTAGCTTAAAGGCCAGCTCCTCGGCATGGGCTTTTGATTTTTCGTATTGGGTAGAAAGCGGAACGGTCCGTGGTGTTTTTTCATCGGAGGGTTGGCCGTTGGAGGGACTGATAACGCCGGCGGTTGAGGTAAAAACGACCCGGCCAACGCCTGCTTTTTGGGAGGCATGAAAAACATTTTCTGCGCCTTTTACATTCAGCTCAAAAAAAGTCTGCGGGTCTTTGTGCCAGGGTTTGGCAAATGCCGCCACGTGGAATACGCCATCACACCCGGCGACCGCTTCCGCCAGACTATCCTTATTCATGATATCTCCCGGAAACAGACGGATGTTCTCCCTGTTTTTTAAATCTCTCGTTTTGGTTTCACTCCGGTACAATGCATGCACCACATGACCCTGGCGAGCTATTTTTTTTGCCAGTTGTGTACCGATGTAGCCGGTGGCGCCGGTGATGAAATATTTCATAATGACAAGACTTAACAGATTGGCAGCCAGGCCTTTGTTATATAGCCTGCCCTATTTTTCATTCTTATTTCTAAAAAAATCGGCGAAACACCGGCTCCGTCTGTTCCTTATTTTACCTACCTGAAAAGAGAAGGACATCTTCGCACCTGCTTGTTTCCCAAAAATTGCCAAGGAACGGGCGTCGGTGAGAAGATGTCCTCTTATTTTACCCAACCTCCAAAAAAAAGGAAGGGCTGGCGGCTGGTCGTTAGTCAATGACCACCTTTCTGGTAGCAATTCCCTCCAGCGTTCTGACTTGTACGAGATAGATGCCTGTCGGCAAATGGCCCACATTCATTTGGAATTTTCCAAAAACACCCGCCACAGGCTGATGCTGTACCAATTGTCCTTGTGCATTAAACAGGGCAACCGCTTCCATGCGCTGATTGGCATCCGACAATTCAATATTCAAAACATCCGCCGCAGGGTTTGGATAGACGTTCAGCGTTTCGCTGCCCAGTCTCCGTTCCCTGGCGTTGGTCACACAGGCATCGTCAATATCGATGTGTTGGGTAATCAGACCGACAAAGCCTCCGGTAATGTCCTCCACATAAAAGAGGAATTGATCGGATGTTGCACTGGTATTGGTGTTGGTGTAAACCACCTGACTGGCAAAAATATCCTGCATCGTAAAGGAATTCCCCACCGTGAGCTGCGTCCCCCCCCGGCTCAGAAAGCCATTGGCAGGTGTTTTTACAATAAACATACTCAACTCGCCCGGCGTATTGTCAGCATCTTCCACCAGCAGAAAGTCAGCAGAGATCACCCCCGACTCTCCGGGTTTGGCGCAGGCATTTTCGTTGATAATGAGCTCCGGATCGTTGGGATTGGCAGCACCGCATATTTCCAGGTCCAAATTGGTAATTTGTCCTCCTCCCGGAAAATTACCTACGACTTTTACCCCCAGCGTCCAGTCGCCGGCGGCGTCTTCCCCGATGAAAGCAGCGAGTGGCTGATTCGACTTGTAGGCAGTACCACTGGATGGCGGGCAGGACATATTGGATTGTGGCAACGGTGACTCATCGTCGAAGCCCAGACTGAAAGGATTTCCGGAATTACAGGGGATTTGCGGCATCAGGATGATGGAGGTGCCGCTTGGCCCGGTCAACTCAAAATTAAGATTGACAAAGGCATCGTAAGCACCGGAAATATTGGAAACATTCACATCGCTGATAGCTCCTCCGGTAGGCACGTTGATCACCAGATTGGTGGTTCCGAGGCCGGCAGGAATGGCGGCTGTACCGGACAAACTATTTTCAATACAAGCCTGCGCAACAGTTTTGAAGGCGCCAATTTGTCCGGTCTCCCCGGTTCCGCATTCGTTGGTCACCAGCACCCGCCAATAGTAAATGGTATTATCCTCCAGCGTGATACCACTGGTATAGCTCGTCGTGCTCAGGTTAATGGCACCATCAATGATGTTGGTGAAATCAGGATCAGTAGCCACTTCAATATTGTACGACGAACCGTTGGGTAAATCGGCCCACTGGTAGGTTGGTAAAGCTCCGATCCCCGAACCGGCCGGTGCATTCAAGACCATATCCGAAAAGTCGCTGTTGACTAAATTCAGGACAACCAGTCGCTCCTCGGCAGCTACGCCTGCCGCCTCAGCAACCACCTTCACCGCAATTTCGTCATCAACGGTCACATCGCTGAAGTCGATGGAAAGTACGGTTGATTGTCCGGGTGCTACCGGATTGGCACTAAAGGACGCCGTAGCGCCGTCAGGCAGATCAGTCACCGAAAAAGTGATGTCCTCTGTGAATCCCAGCACGGCGGCAGTTTCGAGGGTTACATCAAAGGTGCCCGGCAGACAAATTTCACCGATTTCAGGACCATAACTGGCAATGGTAAAGTCTGGCGTAGTGGTTGGAATAATGCTGAAGTTGGCGTTGGAGATATCAAAGAAAATATTGTCTGCACCTTTTACTTTGACCCTGGCGTTGGTGGTTACCTCATCGGGTACCACCACGAATGCACTTCCATCATTAGGCGTTCCCGCCAGCAAAGTGACCGGATAAGTGAAGCCGCCATCTTTCGACAGAAAAATATCGACCTGCTGACAATTTACCTGCGGGCCATCGGTATTGGCAACATCCCAGGTTACCTCCACGTAGTCCCCAACTTCCCAGACGGTGGAAGCGGTGTTGGGCTCCGTTACCAGGAAAGGTCCGGCAGCGGCCGTTACATCGAATTTGATTTCGTCGTAACTATATCCTCCGCCATTGGGCCGGTTGTCGCGGGCCGTAAACCGGAAAGTAAACGGCTGGGTAGCAGTTGGCAATACTTCGGTCTTTTCGGAGGTATTGTTCACAATTGACTGCATTCTCGGAAAAACCCGGGTGCGGGAATTGCCGGGCAACAGCGAACGGAAATGCGGATCGCCGGCAGCCGGACTACCCAGGGGGCTCATGCCATTTTTCAGGTCGTATTGCTCCCAGTTGTAGGTCATTGGATGGCCATCGGGATCGATCGCTTCGCCGGTCATTTCAAAGGGCGTACTGATTGGAATGCGGAAGCCCCCTTCGATGGGAATATTTACCTCAGGGGTATTGTTGCCCGTGGGGTCAAGCGTACCACAAGAGGCTCCCTGTACGGGGCTTGCTTTAAAGGCCAGCATTTTCTCCAGGGCATTGATGTGGAAATAGTCGTCGGCGTTGGTTTGCACAGAATTGGAACCGCAGGCACCGGCATAGGCCATCAGCGTGCTTCCTCCACCGGGTTCGTAAGCAGTTGCGGCTGTTTCGTTGCCCTGGCTGTCACAAAAATCAAAGGTGTGCGTCGCATTCAGCTGGTGGCCCACCTCGTGCACGACCGTTTGGTAAAAACCACCTCCGAGCACGTTGCTCACGCCCCTTCCCTTACTGTCATCGTTGCAGGTGGAACCCAGCTGGGCCAGACCAACCACCCCTCCGCCGGAGGCCGTTCCGAAAACATGGCCAATGTCGTAAGCATCACTTCCGTGAAAGTTGGTCATGACCGTCTGATTGACGCCGATCATCGCCGAGGCGTTGCCATTGTCGTAAGGGTCGTTGCCGTTGGTGGCGAAATAAAAGGTCTTTTCAGTATCTTCGATAAGCACCAACCGAACCGCCACTTCCTTTTCCAGAATGCCATTGACCTGGTTGACGACCGAGGTAACGGCAGCCAGCACACTGGCTTGGTTATTTCCGTTTTGCGCCGAATACTCATTAGTGGTTGCCACAGCGAAGCGGTAGGTTCGCAAATCGACCGCAGCACTGGCCGACTTGTTATTTCCCAATACCAGTTCGGTATCGTCCCAGTCGAAATGATCCAGCACCGGCGTTACTTCAACATCGTGATTGCCACAATTCACCACCGGCTGGTGGTCAGCATCTTCTAAATGGTAACTCACGTATGACGCCGTATTTCCTACCGAGACGGACTCAATGATGTCGGTTCTTGTCCCTTTAAATACGGTGGCGTGAAAACCAAGGCTGCCCGTTTCAATCCGAATCATCACCTCCGGTTGTTGCAGGTCGGTGCCGGCGTAGGTCTTTATTTCGGGAAATTTAGCCGCCAAACCGGGCTCCATGATAGACACTTCCCAAATGCCAAATTCCCGGAGACTACCATCCGGCATCGGCAATTGCAGCACCAGAGGCTGGTTATGCGCAGCTTCCGTATTTTCCTTTGGTGCGGCCTTCAGGTACTTTTTCATTCCTTCAAAATCCAGAGACAGATTCCTGGCATTGTTTGGCAAATAGGCTTTTTTTGCAGTTGTCAAAGCCGGAGAAATATCCTTCCAGAGCACAGAAGAGTTTTGTGCCG
>JBFIJS010000085.1:0-10046 GCA_041600595.1 Saprospiraceae bacterium
CACCCAGACCACTGAGGTCGGCAGCGAAAGAAGCCACGATTTCGCTGTTGGCATCACCGGGAGTCACGTCAAGCGTATAAGCACCGGCTGGCACCGTAATATAAGGTGTCACATCACCGTAAGAAGCATCATCCACCAACGTAGCCACACCACGAGCGATCACATCCACCGTTGGAGCATCGGTCGAACCGTGATTCACGATAAAGTCCACATCAGCGGAAGTAGCGGCTTCACGGGTATCTTCAATTACATTCAGGGTAAAAGGAGTTGTCATGTCACCGACGATACCGGAGGCGATCACTACATAAGTTTTGTCTTCTTCGAACGAAACGGAAAAGTTAGCAATAATATCTGCGGGTGAAGAACTGGGTGAAGGTGCCACCCCAATATCCAGCAATACATTGGCGGGTACATCAATATAGGGAGATGCAGTTCGGAACTCCACATCGGTTAACAATGGGATAACACCGGCCCAAATATCAACGGTCGGGGAGGGTGAATTGTGAATGATCTGTACACGGGCAGTTTGCGACCACCCTGTGAATGCCAGAAAAAGGCATAGTAAGGTAAGGGTAAAATTTTTCATTACATTTTTTTGGTTGAAACCCGAAGCGAAAAAAGGCGCTTATGCCCGGCCTCAGATTGATACTAATTTGAAAATTGGTTGGTTAGAAAAAGTCGACTTTCAATATGCTATGTGCAGATGAGGTGAAAAAAGTTGCCTGTGTGTTCAATGTTTGTAAAAAATTAGTTGAACAAAATGGGAGGCCGGTACCTTTTTTCTGTAGTGAAATAAGCAAAGTTTGCTGCGTAAATAAAAGATAATCAAGTAGATGTGTCGATGTTGGGTCTGCAAGCTGACAAGAAGGCTGTTTTTTCAAAAAAAAAATTAGTGCCGGAAAACTTTTGATAGCTATCTTAGTTTATAGGATAGCTTTACTATTATAAACCATAGAAAAACACGTGATCATGAGAGATATACAATTCGACCAGGAAGTAATAAACTACTCGTCCTATTTAAGAGCGGTCGCTATCAGATTGACCTATAATCAGGAGCAAGCCAATGATTTAGTGCAGGATACTATTTACAGGGCATTGCTCAACCGGGAAAAATTTCATGGGGGAAACCTGAAGGCATGGCTGACCACCATTATGAAGAACCTGTTTATCAATGGAATCCGTACATCAAAGAGGCGCCAAAAAGTCAACGACGCGGCCGACAGAGAATATCCGCTGGGAGCATTTACAAATGCCATTACCCATAATCTGGGCGATTCCTCCATCATGATAAAAGAAGTACAAGCTGAGATCAATCAACTCCACCCCGACCTGAAAGCACCGTTTATGATGCGTTATCAGGGGTTTAAATACGATGAAATTGCCCAACAATTAAATGCGCCCCTCGGCACTATCAAAAGCCGGATACACCTGGCCCGTAAAAGCCTGATGCGAAAACTGGGGAGTATATACGGGACAATACACTTGTCTGAACTTGCGGCTTGAATACCTTAAAAGCTTAAAAATGAATAATATAACTTTCAACCTTGTCCTCAACAACAAACTCTGTCAACGTGACCCTTTGCAGACTGAGCTTGGCCGGAAGATCATTCAAAACAGCGTACAACTGATCGACAGGTATGGTATCGATCAATTTACTTTCAAGAAGCTGGCCACAGAAATAGGATCTACGGAGGCTTCTGTTTATCGCTATTTCGAAAACAAACACCGGTTATTTATTTATCTCCTCAACTGGTATTGGGAGTGGGTAAGGTTCCGTATCCACCTGCAAACGATGAACATCGTGGATCCGGTTGAAAGAATGAAGAAAGCTTTGCGGATCATCGTTGATTCTTCCAAAAGGAATCTGGAAACGCCATACATCGATGAGGATGTTTTGCACAACATTGTAGTGAGGGAGGGGATCAAGGCCTATCATTCAAAAACGGTGGACGAGGAAAACGAAGAAGGTTATTTTTTGGCTTACAAGTCACTTTGCGAAATGATCGCCAACTTCATTTTGGAGTTGAATCCTGATTTTGCGTATCCCCGGTCCTTTGCCAGTATGCTTATTGAAACCGCCAACAACAATATATATTTTGCCCAGCACCTGCCACGGCTCACCGACCTGGAAGCGCAGGGAGATGCCCTGAATGATGCCGTTGTGAAAATGCTGGAATGTTTTGTTTTCAACATTATTAATAATCCGCCAGATGCAAATGCCGATTACAGAAACACCAAAAATGTGAACCTGCAGGAAAACTGATCCTGCAACATCATCTCTTTAATTTCAGGTAGTACTTGTGAAAGCTCTGAACAGGCGGGTACTTACAACTTACCTAACCAGAAAGATTCAATATAAAACCAGCAGTATCCCCTTTCAGACTTTCACAACTGCCCTTACAAATACGTTCAACCTATGAAAAATCTGATTTCTTTTTTCGTCTTTTCATTCCTACTGCTCACGCTGTTGCCCAGCTGTGTCACCGTGCGTCAGGGAGAGGTAGGAGTAAAACGGAAATTGGGTAAATACAATGACAGACCCTACGAGAGCGGTGTAAAGGTGTTTAATCCAATTACATCTACCATCGTGAAAGTCTCCACCCAAACCGAAAACCTGGAAGTCCAACTGAATATTCCTTCAAAAGAAGGACTTAATATTGGTGCGGAAGTTTCCATTTTGTATGCCGTAAAGCCCAGTAAAGCCCCGGATATTCTCCGGACAATAGGCCAGAATTATGAGCGTAACATCATCCTTCCGGTGTTCCGCTCCGCTGTTGCGGATGTCAGTTCCCGCTTTTACGCAAAAGATATGCACACCGGGGAACGAGCCACCATCGAAGAAGCTATTCGTGCACAAATGATGAAACTAATGAAAGAAAATGGTATCATCATCGAGGCCGTGCTCCTGAAGAGCATCCGGCTTCCAAACAGTCTGGCCCGGGCCATCGAGGAAAAACTGGAAGCTGAGCAAAACGCCCTCCGAATGGAGTTTACGCTACAGGAAGAAAAGCAGGAAGCCGAGCGGAAGCGCATTCAGGCGGAGGGAATCCGGGATGCACAAAACATCATTTCCCAGGGTCTCAACAACGATCTGCTCCGCTTCAAAGCCATCGAGGCATTCATGGAGCTGTCCAAATCCCCCAATGCCAAGGTGATCATCACCGATGGAAATTCGATGCCACTGATGGCCAACCCGGATATGACCGAAGTGCCAAAAGTGAATACGGGCCTCCGGCTCAATAAAGACTGATAACAGTATTAATCTCTTCTTCTATAGTGTGCCGGCCCGAGTGGCCGGCACTTTTTATCAAAATCATGCAAGCAATTGCAATTATTATAGATAAAAGTTTTTCAGTTGAATTTAATTATCAAGGTGCTGGTCAAAAAGGCCGGCACTTTTTTAAACTTTAAGCATGAGGTTTTTTACCAGAAAGCTGATCCGCCCGGAAGATTTGAATGCCAACAACACCCTTTTTGGTGGTAGTTTGTTGCGATGGATAGACGAAGAGGCGGGCATCTATGCCATGTCCAAGTTGCGCAGCAAAAGAGTCGTCACGAAATATATGTCGGAAATCAACTTTGTTAGTTCAGCCCAACAAGGCGATGTGATTGAAATCGGTTTGAAGTTCAAAGACATTGGGACAACTTCCATTACCTTTGGCTGTGAAGTCAGGCAGATGTTCAACCAGGATACCATTATCACAATTGATAAAATTGTTTTTGTTCTGGTCAATGAATTTGGCCGGCCCCAACCTCACGGTAAAACGATGGACGATATACTGCAAAGTACCCGACCGGAACCAAAGTATAATTCTGTCAAAACATTGAAAATTGAGAAGACATGAGCCTTGCGAATAGCATTCAAACGATGACTCCCCTGGAGCGTTTTTTTAAACTGCTCCAGTTCGAGCGAAAAGAGATTTCCTACATTTTTATTTACGCCATTTTCGCAGGTCTGATCACGCTCACCCTGCCACTTGGTATCCAGGCTATCATTGGTCTGATTATCGGCGGCAGCGTCAGCAGTTCCTGGGTGCTGCTGGTGGTCATCGTGACGCTGGGTACCCTGCTCAACGGGGTGCTGAAAGTGATGCAACTTACCGTCACGGAGACTATTCAGCAACGGATTTTTACCCGGTCGGCTTTTGATATCGCTTACCGGTTTCCGAAAATTAAATTCGAGGCGGTGCACACAGAGTTTGCCCCGGAACTGGCCAACCGCTTTTTCGATACCCTTACTTTACAGAAAGGTCTGCCCAAAATCCTGATGGATTTCTCTACCGGTATTTTACAGGTATTTTTTGGGTTGCTTTTACTCTCTTTTTACCATCCTTTATTCATTGCTTTCAGCTTTATCCTGATCTTTATCGTCGCCCTGATTTTTCGCTACACCGGGCCACAGGGGCTGAAATCAAGTCTTGTCGAGTCCAAATTTAAGTATAAGGTCGCCTATTGGCTGGAAGAACTCGCCCGCACCATGGGCACGTTCAAACTGGCCGGACGCAGCGAACTGCCCATGGAGCGGACCGATCAGTTGGTTGGCGGGTATCTCGATGCACGTAAACTTCACTTCCGCGTACTCGTCATTCAGTATTACTCGATTGTCGTATTTAAGGTGCTGGTCACAGCGGGGTTGTTGATCCTGGGTAGTTTACTAGTGATGGACAACCGCATCAATATTGGGCAATTCGTAGCGGCAGAGATCATCATCATCCAGATCGTGGCCTCGGTCGAAAAACTGATCCTCACCATGGAAACCATCTACGATGTACTCACGGCGCTGGAAAAAATCGGGGCGCTGCACGATTTACCGATCGACGATGAGAAAGGTATTTCTTTTGAAGAACTGGATACGGGTGAGGGCATGGAAATGGAACTGAAAGGTGTAACCTTCCAATTTCCCGACGGGAAAAGACCTACCTTGAACGATATTAATCTATTCGTTGCTCCCGGAGAAAAACTGTGCATCTCGGGCTACAACCGGGCGGGCAAATCGACCTTGTTGCAAATCATCACCGGACTGTTCTCTGAGTTCAGTGGCTCTCTGACTTTCAATAAAATCCCGATCCGCAACATTGATGTGGTTAGCTTACGGGCTCACATCGGTGATCACATGCCATTGCAGGAAGATATTTTTCAGGGAACGATTTACGAAAACATTTCGCTCGGCCATGAAGAAGTGGAATTGCAGGATGTCATCCGGGCAGTTGACCAGGTAGGTCTGGCCGAATTTGTCAAACGTTTGCCGAATGGTTACGACACCCAGTTGTTACCAGGGGGCAAAAACCTGCCCCGCAGCGTAATTGCAAAAATCATCCTGGCTCGCAGTTTTGCCAGCCGGCCCCAACTCCTGGCTATTGAGGAGCCCTTCAAGCATCTCGAGTATGAGGAACAGGTTCGCCTTTCCGACCTCCTGACCAACCGGGAAAGACCCTGGACCCTGATCGTAGTGTCCAACGATCCTATGTTGGCTTCCAAGTGCGACCGGGTCGTGGTGATGAAAGAGGGGCGTATCGTTGAGCAAGGCTCTTTTTCAGAGATCCGGAAATGTGAGCACTTCTCAGCTGTATTTAAAAAGTCAATCACCGAACAGTTTTAAGCACGTGAAAAATCACAATTACATAAGACATAAATCATTGACCGTTAACTAAATAACCTTCATATTGCCACATTTGGTAAACAATATAAAACCGGTCTTATGAAAAATATAACCAATGTTTATCCATGTCAGCCTCCTGCTGCCGGGCCACTCATTAAGACATTGCTGGACTTGCGCAGCGACGTGCTTACCAAAGAAAAGCAAGCGGTTAAATTGTTGAATAAAATACATCCTGTTCACCTCAAAAGTGCCCGCAATTTGCTGCACTATCTCGCTTTTCGTTCCCATGACCTGCGGGAATTGCAATTGGCATTGTCCGAATGGGGGCTTTCCTCGCTGGGCCGTGCCGAAAGAAAAGTGCAGGTCACCATCGATGCCGTTTTAATGGCGCTTCACCAGTTGTCCAATAAATCCTGGCAGCCCGCCGAAGCACCGCCCGTTTGTTTCAGAGAGGGCCGTGAGCTGCTGGAATACAATACGACCCAATTACTGGGTTCCACCCGGAGCACCCGCCGGGTCAGAATCATGGTAACGATGCCTTCCGAAGCAGCCGAAAACTATGACCTCGTCCGAAACCTGATGGCCAACGGCATGAACTGCGCCCGCATCAACTGCGCCCACGACGACGCTTCCGTCTGGTCCCGGATCATTGCCAATATTCGCAAGGCGGAAGAGGTACTGGAGTGCAAATGTAAAATCCACATGGACCTCGGTGGCCCAAAGCTGCGTACCGGTGCACTCGAACACCTGCCTTCCGCACTGAAGGTAAAACCCACCCGGAACCCACTCGGCAAAGTCGTCGTACCCGCCAAAATCTGGTTGTTTCGGGAAGGTAGAAAAAACCACTGTCCCGAAGAAGCTACCGCAATGTTGCCGGTGGCTTCCGACTGGCTCAAAAAAATAAAAAAAGGTGACCGGATCGAACTGATCGATGCCCGTAAAGCAAAACGGGTGTTGAAAGTCGTGATGGTTGCTGAGGAAGGATGCCTGACTACTTGTACCAAAACGATCTACTTCCGCTCCGGTATAGAGTTTCACATCGTTCGTAAAAACGAAAAAGTAAAAAAAGGGAAAGTACGGATCATCGTTGATTTGCAAGCTACCCAAAACAGCATTCGTCTGGCCAAAGACGACCTGCTCTACCTGACCCGTTCGGCTGCGCCGGGCCGCAATGCGCAATACGACGAAGAAAAAAGGCTGGTAGCCCCGGCCAGCATTCCATGCTCTTTACCCGAAGTATTCCAGGACGTGCAAGTCGGTGAACCTATCTGGTTCGACGACGGTAAAATTGGGGGAATCATCGAGTCAAAAATTGAGGGTGTCAAATCGTCGGGAAAGACAAAGGGAACAACCGGAACATCTGCGAACGAACCCCAGATAGAGACCTTGCGTATCCGTGTCACACAGGTGCCTCCGAAAGGAGGAGTCCTGCGTAGCGAAAAAGGTATCAACCTGCCCGAAACGGAACTCCGGCTGAAAGCTATGACCGAACAAGATCTGCAAGACCTGGAATTTGTGGTCAGACATGCCGATATCGTCGGGCTTTCTTTTGCCAACCGGCCCGAGGATGTCGAAACGCTGATAGAACAAATGAAAGTGATTCATGCCTCTATCGACGACCCGACCGGGCGACCGGTTCCGGCAATTGTTTTAAAAATTGAGACACAACGCGGTTTCAAAAACCTGCCAGCGATGCTCCTGGCTGCTATGCAAACCACCAGTTGCGGGGTCATGATCGCCCGGGGCGATCTCGCCATCGAGTGCGGTTTCGGCCGTCTTTCGGAGGTGCAGGAACAAGTCCTCTGGACCTGTGAGGCTGCTCACGTGCCAGTGATCTGGGCCACGCAGGTGCTGGAAGGTTTAGCAAAAACCGGACTGCCGACCCGGGCCGAAGTGACCGACGCCGCCATGGGTCAGCGTGCTGAATGTATCATGCTGAACAAAGGGCCTCACATCGTCGAAGCAGCCAGCGCTCTGGGTGACATCCTCGACCGGATGCAGGACCACCAGACCAAAAAGCGGTCACTGTTGCGTAAACTGCGGCTGGCGGAAAGGTTTTTTGAAAAAAGCCTCGCAGAAGGGGAAGTTTTGGTTTGATAAACCATTTGTTAAACAAATTTCGAAAAACAGGGTATCGCTGTGTACGCTGTTCGACACGTTTCACCGGGCTCCGGAATGACCCGCTTTTACAACGTTCCGGCAGTCCGCCCCGAAAAACGTCCCGGGGAGTCCCATTTTTACCAGGAGAAAAACACCGGAGATGCCGGCTCCTCATCTGAACAAGAAAAAAAGACAAGGTACATGGTCGGTAGGGGATTCATTCCGGCCGATGACAAATGACTGATAATTGCAATGCTTAACATTTCTGAAAACTCTATTCTGAATCGGGTCAATACCGACAAGTATCATTCTTTCCAGCAAACGGACTTGCCGAAGGTGAACCGCACTTTTAAGCGCTGGTTATTGGGTTTGTTACTGGTGTTTTTTATCATCCTGTTTTTACCGTGGACCCAAAATATTCAAACCCGGGGTAAGGTCACCACCCTCCGGCCCGACCAACGCCCGCAAACCATCCACTCTACCATTGCCGGGCGAGTGGAAAAATGGTACGTCCGGGAAGGGCAACTGGTTAAAAAAGGAGATACAATCGTCCATCTCTCGGAGATCAAAACGGAGTATTTCGATCCCAATCTCGTCAACCGTGCCGGGCAGCAAGTGGAGGCGACAGAGGGTGGTATCGCCAGCTACCAGTCGAAAGTGGGGGCTCTGGAAAACCAGATAGCGGCCATGCGGCAGGAACTGTTTTTCAAAAAAGAACAACTGAGCAACAAGGTCCAGCAGTATCGCCTGAAAATTCAGTCGGACAGCATTGAACTGGCACGGGCCGTCATCGACCTGGAAACGGCCCAAAAACAATTTAACCGTACTAGAGAATTGTATGATAAAGGGCTTAAGTCGCTTACCGATGTGGAAGACAAAAACCTGAAGGTCCAGGAAACGGCGGCCAAAAAAGTGGCGATTGAAAACAAATTGCTGACCAGCCGAAACGAACTGGACAATGCCCGCCTCGACCTCGTCAACATACAGAACGAATACGCCAACAAGATTGCCAAAGCCGAATCGGATAAATTTACCGCCCTCAGCAGCCGCTTCGATGCGGAGAGCAAATTGCAAAAATTGCAGGTCGACCTCGAAAACTACCGGCAAAGGAGTGGCTTTTATTTTATCACCGCACCGCAGGATTGTTACATCACCCAGGCCATAGTTACCGGGATCGGGGAGACGATTAAGGAAGGGGCTCCTCTGGTAAGTATCATGCCAGCCGGTGCCGAACTGGCCGTGGAGATGTTTGTCAAACCCATTGACCTGCCGCTGATCGAAATGGGCAATACCGTTAATTTTATCTTTGACGGTTGGCCCGCTTTTGTTTTTTCGGGTTGGCCGAATCTCACTTTCGGTACCTTTGAGGGAAAAGTTGTGGCCATCGACAATAATATTGGCCCGTCCGGTGCTTTCCGCGTGCTGGTGGCCCCCGATGAAACCCACAAGATTTGGCCAAAAGCATTGCGGCCCGGCGGTGGGGCCCAAGCCGTTGCCTTGCTCAATGATGTGCCGCTGTGGTACGAACTGTGGCGGAAACTGAATGGTTTCCCGCCGGATTTCTACGAATCTGATAAGATCGGGATCGACGAAAAAAACGAAAAATTATGATGGTGGAATATTCAATGGACAACATTGATCAGGGAGGGGTTGTCCGTTTCTTCCGGGTGAAGAAGTGGTACTGGCTTCTGGTAACAATAGGGTTGGTTTCTCCCCTCTTGCTCATTGCCCAGAACCAACCCCTGACCCTCGAAGCCTATTTGCAGCTTGTTCGCCAAAATCATCCCCACGCACGGCAAGCTTACCTGCTCTCCGAGCAGGCCTCCGCATCACTCCTGGCCGCCAGGGGTGGGTTCGACCCCAAACTTTACGGTGACTGGGAGCGAAAATCATTTGACGGAAAAAACTATTTCAATATCGGGGAGGGTGGTCTGAAAATCCCTACCTGGTTTGGGATCGAAGGAAAACTGGCCTACAACTACACCAGCGGTGTTTTCCTCAATCCCGAAAATAAACTGCCTGCGGATGGCCAGGCCATCGTGGGGCTGACCGTACCCCTGCTGCAGGGCCTGGCGATCGACCAGCGGCGGGCCGGCCTTTTTCAAGCCCGTATTTTACAGAGTGCCAATGAAAACGAACGGCAGCTGCTAATGAACGATCTGCTCCTGGAAGCATCCAAAACTTATTGGAACTGGGCCCTGGCCGATGTCTGGGTAAGCATTTACGAACAGGCCCTGACCGTTGCCAGCCAACGTTTTGAGGGGATCAGACAAAGTTTTATCCAGGGCGACAAACCGGCTATCGACACCCTGGAAGCTTATATTCAGGTACAAAACCGGACGATCGA
>JBFIJS010000086.1:0-10043 GCA_041600595.1 Saprospiraceae bacterium
ATCGTCGCGGCGGCGGCGATGAGCGGGATCAGCTGGCCGAGAAACTGGGTGTACTTTCCGGCTACGAGGATTATCAGTTGTTTATGGTCAATTCCGGGGCGGAAGCCATTGAAAACGCCCTCAAACTGGCCTCCTTCAAAACCGGCCGGACCAAAGTGGCCGCCATTACAAAAGGCTTTCATGGCCGAACCTCCGCTGCAGTCCACATTACCGATGGCAAAGGCATGACAGCCCCGATCAATGCCGGTTTCGAAAGGATATTTTTACCACTCAACGACCTGGAACGTGCCCGGCAGGCTCTCGCAAAAGGCGACCTCTGTGCGGTGGTAGTGGAAGGCATTCAGGGCATTGGGGGCATTCATGTACCCGAAGCTGCTTATTTGCAGCACCTTTCCCGCCTCTGCCGCGAATTCGGCACCGTGCTCATCCTCGACGAAATTCAGTCGGGTTATGGCCGGAGCGGCCATTTTTTTGCCCATCAGCTGGCAGGCATCCGGCCGGACCTGATCACCATTGCCAAAGGCATGGGCAACGGTTTTCCTATCGGCGGGGTTCTCATTTCACCGGCATTCACACCGAAACACGGGCTCCTCGGTACGACGTTCGGCGGCACCCAACTGGCCAGTGCGGCGGGCTTGGCAGTCCTGGAAGTTATTGAAAATGAATCGCTTATAGAAAATGCTGCCCGCCGGGGAGCGCAGCTAAAGCAGGCCCTGGCTCCATTTGAAGAAATAACGGACATACGCGGACTGGGCTGTATGATCGGGCTGGAAATGGCTTTTCCGGTTGCTCCTTTCCGTAAAATGATGATCGAGCAATACGGGATATTTACCGGTTCTTCCAGCCAGCCGGACACCATCCGCATTTTGCCGCCATTATGCCTTGGCGACCAGGAAATCGAACAGTTCACCCAAGCCTTCAGCGAGTGTCTGTCGGCATACAAAGCCAGCATTTTAACATGAAGCAGTTTCTTTCGGCAACCGATGTAAACGACGTGACGGAGCTGGCCCGCAGAGCCCTGGCAATCAAACGGCAGGCAAAACATACTCACCTGGTGCCCAACCTGCAGAAAACGATCGTTCTGCTGTTTTTCAACCCCAGTCTCCGCACCCGGCTCAGTACGGAAAAAGCAGCCCGCAACCTCGGCATACAAGTCATAACCATGAACACAGGGCAGGGATGGCAACTCGAATTCGGGGATGGTGCCGTGATGAACCTCGACAAAGCCGAACATGTAAAAGATGCGGCTGCCGTTATTAGTCAGTATGCGGATCTGATTGGTATCCGGACTTTCCCCACCCTGACCGACCGGGCACTCGATTACAGCGAGTTTGTTTTGGGCCAATTTGTGAAATACGCCAGTGTGCCGGTGGTCAGTCTGGAATCGGCTACGCTGCACCCGCTCCAGTCTTTGACCGACCTGATGACCATTCTGGAACACCAAAAAACCGACCGGCCAAAGGTGGTTCTTTCCTGGGCTCCGCACCCCCGGGCTCTGCCACAGGCCGTCGCCAATTCTTTTGTTCAATGGATGCACAAGTCGGGAGCCGACCTGGTCGTGACCCATCCGGAAGGGGCGGAATTGTCGTCGCAATTCGCAGAAAATGTAACTGTTGACTACAATCAGGCGAGGGCTCTGGCCGGTGCCGATTTTGTCTATGCCAAAAACTGGTCGTCTTTTTCTGACTACGGGAAAATTATTTCCCCACCCGAAAACTGGATGATCACCCCGGAAAAAATGGCTTTGACCAACCAGGCCAAATTCATGCATTGTCTGCCCGTGCGTCGCAATGTGGTCGTCAGTGACCAGGTCATCGACAGCCCCGACTCCCTGGTTATCGAACAGGCCGGCAACCGGGAATTTGCGGCCCAGGCAGTACTGGAGAAATTACTGAACAACTATGCGTGAACTCAAAATCATCAAAATTGGTGGCAACTTGCTGGACGATCCGGTTCAACTGACGTCAGCCCTGACTTCTTTTGCCCGCCTCCGCGGGCCCAAACTCCTGGTGCACGGTGGTGGTAAAAAGAGTAGTGAATTGAGTAAGAAAATGGGCATCACCCCGCAAATGGTTGATGGTCGCCGCATCACCGACCGCCAGACACTGGAAATCGTCGTGATGGTCTACGCCGGTTGGCTCAACAAATCGGTGGTCAGTGAATTGCAGGCCCTCGGGTGTCAGGCCATCGGTTTGAGCGGTGCCGACGGCAATGCCATCCGGGCAACCAAACGGGAGGCCGGCACCATCGATTTTGGCTTTGCCGGCGATATTCAGACCATCAATGTTCCATTTTTGGAAACATTGCTCCACAACGGATTAACCCCGGTTTGCTGCGCTATCACCCACGACGGCCGCGGACAACTACTCAATACCAATGCCGATACCATTGCCACCGAACTGGCCGGGGCACTCTCCGAAAAATTCCGGGTGACACTGCAATTTATTTTCGAAAAAAACGGGGTTTTGGTGCAGCCACAGGACGATGCCAGTTTTTTATCCAGCTTGTCGAAAAAAGAATACCAGGCGCTGAAAGAACAGGGTATCGTCACCGGGGGAATGATTCCTAAACTGGACAATGCCTTTTTGGCAAAAAAGGCAAATGTTCATCAGGTTTTCATCGGAGGTCCATCCGGCATTGACGAAACCGCCACCTTTAAAGGAACAGAGATATGCGACTGACCAAAGAAGCACAAAGTTCTGTTATTCAATTACTTACCGAATTGATCGCCACGCCGTCCTTCTCCCGGGAAGAAGCCGCTACGGCCGACCTGATCGGTACTTTTCTGGAAAAAAGACAGATACCTTACCGGCGGTCGGGCCACAACATCTGGGCAAAAAACAAACATTGGGGCGATCGACCCGTCATTTTGCTCAACTCTCATCACGATACGGTGAAGCCAGTTGCCGGATGGCAACGAGACCCGTTCCAACCGACGATCGAACAGGGCAAATTATACGGACTGGGCAGCAATGATGCCGGAGCCTCACTGGTCTCCTTATTGGCAACTTTCCTGTCTTTTTACGACCAGAAATACCCGCCTTTCAACCTGCTTTTTCTGGCGTCGGCAGAAGAGGAAATATCGGGGCCAAACGGGGTCGCTTCGGTGCTGCCTCAAATGGGGAAGATCGCTTTCGGCATTGTTGGTGAGCCCACAAAACTGCAAATGGCTATCGCAGAAAAAGGGCTGCTGGTCGTCGATGCAATAGCACGGGGGCAAGCCGGCCATGCCGCCCGCGACGAAGGTAAAAATGCCATATACCTGGCAATGGCAGACATTGGTACGCTGAAAGATTTTGCCTTCGCAAAAACCTCCGACTGGCTCGGCCCCGTCAAAATTACCGTAACCCAGATCGAAGCCGGCACACAGCACAATGTCGTGCCGGACCAGTGCCGTTTTGTGATCGACATTCGTACCAACGAACATTATTCGAATGAGGAAGTGCTACAGGTGTTGCAGGACAATACGACCTCGGAATTGAGTGCCCGTTCTTTCCGGCTCAATTCTTCCCGAATCGACATCAACCACCCGCTGGTCCGGAGCGGCATAAAGATGGGGCTGATTCCTTTCGGCTCCCCTACCCTTTCCGATCAGGCACTGATGCGTTTTCCAACTTTAAAAATTGGTCCCGGTGATTCGGCCCGCTCTCATACTGCCGATGAATTTATTTTTTTAAAGGAAATTGAAGACGGTATCTCAACTTATTGTAGTTTGTTGAGTGGGTTGGAATTGACAGGTTATGAAAAATAGTGGTGATAAAATTAAATGCAGCCTGTAGGTGAATAATTTTTAAAAAGTGAAATAGCAAAAGTCTTTTATTTCCGATCGATTGTATATCTCATAAAACCATTGGGTCAAGCATTTAACGGCATGAACACATCAATACATTTCTGCAAAAAATAAAAAACAGCACTTATGAAATTGTGGCAAAAAGAAACGAAAATAAATGAGCTGGTGGAAAAATTCACCATTGGAAACGATCCCGAATTTGATTTAAAATTAGCGGAACATGATATTATCGGCACCCTGGCCCATACCGAAATGCTTTGCTCCATTGGCCTGCTTTCCGACGAAGAATTTGCCCTGTTGAAGCCTGCCTTGCACCGCATTTTACAAACGGTAAAAAACGGGACGTTTGAAATAGAACCGGGCGTGGAAGATATACATTCACAGGTAGAATTATTGCTGACCCGCGAGCTGGGTGAAACCGGAAAAAAAATTCACGCCGGACGTTCCCGCAACGATCAGGTACTGGTTGATCTGCGGCTTTTTTTCCGGTCGGAAATAAAAGAAATAATGCAGCTGACCAACAGCCTTTTTGATGTCTTAATTTCTCAAAGCGAACAATATAAAAACGTTTTGATGCCGGGCTACACGCATACCCAAGTGGCTATGGTGTCATCGTTTGGCTTGTGGTTTAGTGCTTATGCCGAAACGTTGGTCGATGATATGTCCCTGTTGCAAACCATCCATAAAATAAACAACCAGAACCCACTTGGCTCGGCTGCCGGCTTTGGGAGTTCGTTTCCGCTTGATCGCACCCTGACTACCCGGCTGCTTGAATTCGACGATTTAAATTACAACGTAGTGCACGCTCAAATGGGCAGGGGAAAAACCGAGCAATTTATGGCTTTTGCGATGGCAGCCATTGCCAACACTCTGGGAAAACTGGCAGCGGATGTCGTTTTATATTCCAGTCAGAATTTTGCTTTCCTGCAATTACCCGATGCTTTTACCACCGGCTCCAGCATTATGCCCCACAAAAAAAACCCGGATGTTTTCGAACTTATCCGGGGGCATTGCAGCGTCCTGCAATCGCTGCCTTCTCAGGTGTCGGCCCTGACCACCAATTTAACCAGCGGTTATCATCGGGATTTTCAATTATTGAAAGAAATTATTTTTCCCGCACTGGATAAATTAAAAGACTGTTTAAAATTAACGGCATACAGTTTATCCGCATTAAAAATAAATAAAGAGATTCTGGAAGATGAAAAATATCAATACCTGTACACCGTGGAAGTTGTAAATGAACTGGTAAAGAATGGCATACCATTCCGGGATGCTTACCAGCAGGTCGGACAAATGCTCACCGATGGTGATTTTGAATTTTCCGGTACGCCGAATCATACCCACGAAGGAAGCCTGGGTAATTTATGTTTGGAAGAAATAAAAAATAAAATGCTAAAGGTTTTAGCATCCGCTAAAAACAAACAACACTAAAATGTCTCCATTAAAAATTATTTTTTTGGTCAGCATTTTTTTCGCAGAAATATGCATGGGACAGCAGACCGTTGGTTTATTTTTAAATACACCGGATGCTCAAAACGGTTACACCCTTTTTGGCAATAATGAAAAAACCTATTTAATCGATAATTGCGGCTTTTTGGTCAATACCTGGGAAAGTGATTTTGATCCCGGATTGGGGATTTATTTATTGGAAAACGGGCATCTGTTGCGGACGGCAAAAGTAAGCGGAAATTTTTCCGGTGGCGGGCTGGGCGGAAGGTTCGAATTATTTGATTGGCACAACAATTTACTTTGGACGTATAAATATGCGGATAGCCAGGTGCATGCCCACCACGACATTGAACCGTTACCCAATGGTAATTTTCTGGTCATAGCCTGGGAAAAACACAGCCAATCGGATGCAAAACAAAACGGACGAAAATACAACGGGGAACTGTGGTCGGAGCGCATCGTGGAGATGGCCATGTCTGGCTCCGGCGGGGCACAAATCGTTTGGGAGTGGCGACTCTGGGACCACCTCGTACAGGATTACGACAACAGCCAGCTGAATTTTGGAAACATTGCACAACACCCTGAATTAGTGGACATTAACTACCTGGGAGAGGGAACCGGCACGGATGGCGACTGGGTCCATTTCAACGCAGTTACCTACCATGCAGGACTTGACCAGATTGCGGTCAGCTCCAGAAATTTCAGCGAAATCTGGATCATTGATCACAGCACGACTACTGCCGAAGCAGCTTCTCACAGCGGTGGAAATACAGGGGCGGGTGGCGATCTGCTCTACCGTTTTGGCAATCCCGCTGCCTACCAGAGGGGTACACCAACGGATCAGGTATTTTTCCGGCAGCACGACATTCGCTGGACTTTGGACGGCGCACAACTGTCAGTATTCAACAATGAATTCGGGCTTGCGAAATCGGCCGTGCAAATATG
Organism: Saprospiraceae bacterium; assembly: GCA_041600595.1. Classification (GTDB taxonomy): domain Bacteria; phylum Bacteroidota; class Bacteroidia; order Chitinophagales; family Saprospiraceae; genus UBA6168. The sequence goes on from JBFIJS010000086.1 coordinate 6,185, forward strand.
GACCCCGCCAATCCGGCCCGACGGCACTTATACCCTGACCGGCAGTAATCCTTATGGCCCCGATTTTTTTGACTGGGAATATTCCGACAATGGATTCAGCAGCCGTATCATGTCTGGTGCCCAACATTTAGCCAACGGAAATTTACTGATTTGCGAAGCGGATGACGGCCGCATTTTTGAATTGACCAGGGAAAAAGAAATTGTCTGGGAATATATTAATCCGGTAAATGCAAATGGATTCCCTGTTTCACAAGGCGGAACCCCGCTTTTCAATGATATATTTCGGGCACTAAAATATCCGGTCAATTATTCGGGGTTTACCGGACAGGATTTAACGCCGGAGTCACCGGTGGAAATAAATCCCTGGCCCTCCGATTGCGAAATTTATTTAACGGTCAATGAAAGTGCAGCAACGGAAAACCTGACAGAAATTATCATGTACGGAAACCCCGTTTCTGATTTTCTTCAGTTGCATTTCCGTAATTATGAAAACGGGTTGAGTATGGAGATTTTTGATTTTTCGGGAAATATTATTTTACAACAAAAACTAATGGGAGAGACACCGGCTATCAATATGTCGGACGTTCCAGCCGGCGTTTATTTATTAAGATTAAAAAATAAAAGTGAGGTTTTTTTTCTGCGAAAAATAATTAAAATATAATTGCATCATTCCTCACTTTCTTTCCGGAAAATCCACCTTTATTTTAAAAGATAAAAAATGGGATAAAGGCGCTGGTAAATTTTAAAAAGATGCTAAAAAAATTACTCCTGTCCAGCCATGCTGAACAGGAGCAATTATTCAAAGCAGTTGACTTTAGAATTTAAAACCGATCCGGCCAAAGACATAAGCGCCATCTGACCCCATTTGCACTGAATCATTGAAGCCACCCTGATCCGTCCAACCATCGAATTGAGGAGTCGGGTAGGTGTTGAGGATGTTGTTGCCGCCCACCGTAAGGTTGAGGTGACTATTCAGGAAATAGGTAAAACTGGCATCAAGCGTATAAGCACCTTCGTACACATCGGTGGCTACGGCCCGCAGTGCGTCCGCTTCACTTTGGTTGGTAGCGGGCGAATCCACCCACTGGAAATCCTGTAATAAAACCTCGCTGAAGCGGGTCAGGGCAACCTGCAGGTTGTACTTGGGAGCGTTGTACCCGGCATTGAGCACGATTTTGTGATCCGGTGCCGCTGCCTGGAGGTAGGCCTGTGAAAAAGGACCAAAAAACGTAAACTCATTCAGGTCGCCGTTATTGATTTTTTCTATTTCCAGGTCGTTGAAATTGGCTGCTACCCCGACGTTGAAACTTCTCTCGCCGTCGCTGATGTATTTTTTATAATTCAAAACAATATCAATCCCCTGGGTTTTGGTATCCACCCCATTGGAGAAGAACTGGGCTGCTTCCACACCAATGCCGAGCGAAGAGGCATCAAAATTATCGGTCAGGATGATGCGGTCATCCACGGTGATCTGGTAGGCATCCACGGTGGCAGAGAATCCGCCGGACTGGTAGGTGAAACCCAGACTGAGGTTGTTGGCAGTTTCCTCTTTCAATTCATCAATGCCAAAAGCCTTCGTGACGGTGCTGGTGTTGGAGGCCAGCAGGGTCCGTACCGAACGACCGGCCACGATATTATTGAACACCAGGTTATAATGTATTTGTGCCAGGGAAGGAGCCCGGAAGCCACTCGATACAGAACCCCGCACGGCCAGGCCTTTGGCAATTTTGTAACGGGTTGCCAGCTTGTAGTTAAATGTTTCCCCAAAATCACTGTAATTCTCGTAGCGAACCGCTCCACCAATTAAAAAGTCATCCGAGGGGTTGACCTCCACGTCGAAATACATGCCGTAGTTGGTTCGGTTACGGTCCACTGCGTTGGCGGGGCTGTAACCGGGAAAACCTTGCGAACCACCCGGCAGATCATCGCCATTGGGATCCATGTTGGGTACCTGGATCGCCGGATTGGTAATCACGACGCCGTTGGTATCGTAAATGGCATAAGAGGATTCCTGTCCGGAGAAAATTTCAAAATTCTCGGTACGGTACTCTACCCCAAAAGCCACATTGACGCCCGCCGCCAGATCATCGTAAAATTTACTGAAGTCCAGACCGGTCGTATTCATGGAAAGGCTGTGGCCACCGGCATCAAAGTCGGTGGGAGAAGCATCCCAGAGTGAAGCGTTGTTGGAATCTTTGATGAAGTAATGGAACAGATTTTTACCGTAGGTATTGTTAAAATCAACCTTCCAGCCGTTTTCCATGGTGTGACGCACACCGGCGGAGGCAGAGGCATCGGTAATATTGGAGGTGATTCTGGGTGTGAACCCGTTTGGATACAGACTTGGCACGGCCCGGTTGTCACCATCGGCGAAACTGCTGCGGGAAAAAGCATACGCATCGGTATCCCGGAAATTGCGGCCACCAAAAGCGTATAGCTCCGTTTTGTCACCCAACGGCATTGCGGAGTTGACCATAAAATTAAAGCCATCCACGGCCGCACTTCCGTAGCCTTTCCGCCAGGAAAAACCGGGGCGCAAAGTTCTTTGCTTAGTCAGGTATTCGGTGGTAAAATTGGCGAAGCCGCCTTTGTCGCCCAGAGCGATCCCATAGTTCAGGTCGATTCTCACGGTTTGGCCGTCCCAGTTTTTATCTTCATTTCCATCCAGCACCCGGTTTTTTCCATCCACATTGAACAGCATATCGCCGTATTCTTCCTCATATCCTGCGCCAATCGCCGTACTGTGAGCACCGTAAGTAATGCCACCCGTCACGCCATCGGTTTTGTCTTTCAATACGATGTTGATGACACCGGCGATGGCATCTGATCCATACTGGGCCGAAGCACCGTCGCGCAGAATTTCGATGCGTTTGATGGCAATTGAGGGCAATGCATTGAGGTCGGTTCCGGTGTTGCCACGTCCCCTTGTACCAAAGACATTGACCAATGAAGACTGGTGCCGCCTCTTACCATTGATGAGCACCAACGTCTGATCCGGGCCCAACCCGCGCAAGGAAGCGGGGTCGATGTGGTCAGCACCATCCGAACCAGATTGCTTGGTTGCATTGAAAGAAGGAGCTGAATACTGCAGCATTTGGTTGATTTCGACCCTTCCCGTAGAAGTAGCAATATCGGCAATGTCGATCACGTCAACCGCCACGGGCGAATCGGTCGTGGAGCGGTTGTAACTGCGGGAGCCGACCACTTGCACGGTCCCGAGTGTAACACCCGAAGAGAGGGCCACCGCTACAAATTCGCCTTCGCTTTCCACGGTCAATTCCTGCGTGTCGTACCCCGTGTAAGAAATCACCAGCACCACCGGGAGGCTTTTGGTGGTAATCAATTTGAAGGTGCCGTCGAAGTCGGACACTGTTCCGATGAGGGTACCTTTTATCAGAACATTCACCCCAATCAGCGGCTCCCCTGATTCTGCATCAGTAATTTTGCCCTGAATGACAGCATCTGCCAGGTTTCCATTGTGACCGTTTGCCCAAAGGGCACCTATCAATAATAAGGAGGAAAGGGTGACGAGCCGTTTGAGTACACTTTTAATTTTCATACAATTGTAATTTTAGAAGTGAAAGTAAATGGTTTATTTGTTCTCTTGTTTTTATCTGTGTAAGGCTCAAAACTGGTAAAACCGGGCATTGTCATTTTGGAAAAAATTGACTCCGGTTATTGGCCACAATGTAGGTTAAGTTAAATGAAAAATGAAATCCCCGGTAAAATTGAATGCAACTAAACTGCCGGGCTTTTTTCCCGATGCTTTATTTCGGTAAAAAATACAGTAGGTTTTGCAGAAGTCTGGAAAAACGGAACCTGCCCCACCCCGAAACACCATTTTAAATTGTTTAAACAC